>JAYVNQ010000152.1:0-4749 GCA_043758365.1 Chitinophagales bacterium | reverse complement strand
ATATGCAGTATTTGTGCCACACAACCTGTTAATATTTTAATAGTAAATTTTGTGCATGCCGCCTTGGGGCGGCCGGGCTGTTCGTTACAATCTTTTTTTCGTGCCACAAAAAAGTATTTACACTACCATCCCTCACGCAAAACCTTGAAGGTTTAAATTCACTCTTCAACTTATTTCGCCAAGGCGAAAATAAATGGTATTTCTATTGCCATTGTATTTACTTAGTGTGCAATTAACACTGTAATTGCAGAAGATGGCTAATTATTTTAATTTTACTTCAAAATGCTTCAAACAAATATTTAGGAATGTGGATTAAACTTGAAAGATTATATTTGGTATCTTAATCTCTTTACTTTTTAACTACCATAATTCACTATGAACATTATTACTGGAAACATACCCATGATAATTGATTTTATCACAAATCAGTATGATAAAGATACTTGGGAATTTTTTAATAATCATCCTAATCTGGTTGGCCCAGCGGCAAGGTCGATGATTAATATTTATAATGAAAATAAAAATGAAAATAACACACAACAAGATATCCTCAAAGCAGTTATTTATAACAGAAGTATTTCAGGAAGCTTGATAAATTTTGCAGGCGGGGACAAAACGGTGTATTTGGATGAAGCAAAAATTGATACATTAATTGCATATGCTGAAAACGATTTTTGTGTAATCATATATGCTCTTATGTACATAGAATCAGAAATATTTAGAATAGGCATTTCAGAAGATGTAAACAACAATCAAATAATATGTGACGTAATATTAACAAATGTAACTAAAGTCCTACGTGGGGATGGAATGACACTAAAAAGGACTAATATGCTGGATAAAATTTCCAACTTTAAAAAAGAATGGTATGATTTGCAATTTGGTCAAGGGATATTTGAAAGTTTTTCACAAGAAATGAATTTAAGTTTAATACAATACCAATCAGTTCTAACCCCATGGATATTGTGTAATATTAAAAAAAGAGTGAACTACAATGAATTTTTGAAAATCCTTGATGCAAATGATATAAAATTTAAAGATGAGAATGGGAAAATTAATTTTTCTGACAATATAAAGTTCATTGATTTTAATGGGGAAGAAAAAAATATATGGTTGAAAGTTAGTATTCTCAAAGGAATAGTTTCTCAACGTATAGAATGTTCACGTTATGAATTTTGTGAAGATTTTTATCATTCTTTAAAATTTTTGCCTGGGGCTACAAAGAAAATAATTAATTCAAAAGAATATTATCTAATTGAAGAATCTAATGTATTAATTAGTTATAATAAATATGGGCATAACTTCGAAACTGAAAGCCCATATGAGTTTATATATCTGCATTATGACTCAGAATAGAACAGAAAATATTGTTCAAAGTCTATCTGATTCATAAACTTTTTTATCCGCTGTTCATTAATTTCAAACTCTATAAAATCCTTACTTTAACTTGTTTTGTAAGGGTAAGTCGAAGTACAGAAAGAGAATTTAGATAGCAGGTCTCGAAGCTTTATACTTTTCAAATATTTTATTGCCAACAACAAGTATAGTTTGCAAAACAATTCCATCAGTCTAAACAAATTTATTAGCGATACGGGCTATTGTTCTCGCCGTGAGGCCGATAACCTAATTACCAAAGGCAGAGTATTATTAAATAATGAACTAGCACAACTGGGCAATCGCTACCAAGTGGGCGATATAGTTGAAGTAGATGGAAGCCTTATTACCACTGCATCTACCACTAAAAAGAAAGAAAAACTGATATATATTGCCTTTAATAAACCAGTAGGCATTACTACCACTACCGAAGAAAAAATACCTGGAAATATTATTAGTTTTATTAAACATCCAAAACGTATTTTCCCAATTGGTAGGCTTGACAAAGATTCTGAAGGCCTGATATTTTTAACCAACGATGGTGATATAGTCAACAAAATTTTACGTGCTGGCAACAATCACGAGAAGGAATATGTGGTTAAAGTAAATAAAATAGTAGATTATAATTTTACACAAAGCATGTCGGCAGGCGTTAGAATTAAAGATGGTTTAACTAAGCCTTGTATTGTAAAAAAAGTAAGTACACACACATTCCGCATTACGTTAACACAAGGGCTTAACAGGCAAATACGTAGAATGTGTGAGCATTTTGATTATACTGTTATGAGCCTACAACGCACTAGAATAATGCATATAAAACTAGAAGCTATTGCTTTGGGCAAATGGCGTTATTTAAGCGAGGTAGAGGTAGAGAAGTTGAAGGAATTAGTAAGCGATTCTAGTAAAACCTAAGAGTATAATATAATGTTGGAAAAGACCAAAGACATTCCACTTTTGCAGTGTGCGACGCCTATGCAGATTGGCTTTATTTTGTAGCTAGCCAACAAAACCTTTTAGGGCATATTGGTTCAAACCCTATCTTCGCATCCTAACAAACAAAAGTTCTTTTTTGAATGATTAGTAGAAGAAATATCCGGGTAAAAGTGATGCAGGTGCTATACATGATGGAAATAGCTTTGGAAGATGGGGCGATGAAAAACCCTGTAAACGAACTGCAAAAACAGTTTGATAAGAGTAAGGAATTGTTGGTTTATATCCTCTATTTTATTACAGAAGTGGCACGTTATGCCGAAACAGATGCCCGCAACAAGGCCAACAAACATTTACCAACCACTGCAGATTTAAACATTAATACCAAATTGGCTGGCAATGGTTTATTATGGGTAATTCTAGAAAATCCATCGTTTGTAAAAGAGCTGGAAGGCTTGAAGCCACAGCATTTGCTAGATACAAACTTGGTTAAGATCATTTATACTAGGTTGGTGGAAACTCAAGAATACCGCAGCTATATTGTAGAGCAGAGTAGAAATAAAGGCGGCGAAAAAGATATGCTGCGGTTCATTTTTACCAACTTGCTATTACCAGATGAACATTTTACGTCTCACCTTGAAGAGCTGTTTAATAATTGGGATGATGATGCTGATATGATGGACTTATTGGTGAACAATTATTTAAGTAAACCAACGAGTTATAATTTATCGCAAATAATTAGCGAGGATAAATGGGAATTTGCAAAAATCTTATTGACTAGCACATTTAACAAACGTCAATTTTTGTTAGATACTATTAAGCCGAAACTTCAAAACTGGGATGCTGACCGTATTGCATCTTTAGATATGGTGCTGATGCAGATGGGTTTGTGTGAGTTATTGTATTTTGAAACCATACCTACCAAAGTATCTATTAACGAATATATTGACCTAGCAAAAGATTACAGCACCGAACAAAGCGGGCATTTTGTAAATGGTATTTTAGATAATATTCATAAGGAATTGGTGGCAGAAGGGAAGATTAATAAAGTTGATTATAAGCAAAGGAAACACTAGGGAATAGTGGTTTAAGTGATTGATATATTTGTACAATAAACCTTAATTTATGAGGCAATTATTATTAGTGTTAGCAGGTGTGGCTATAGGTTTTATGGCTTGTAAAGATGAATTGAAGGAAGAGAAAAAAGCAGAAGCTAAAATATTGAACGATAGCACCAATTACACAACTGTAAAGTGGTTAGATAGTGCTGTAAATTTTGGCACTATAAAAATGGGTGAGAAAATTTTAATAAAATTCCGTTGCTTAAATACTGGTAATAAACCCTTGATTATTGTAAATGCAAGGCCGGGCTGTGGTTGCACTGTTGCCAATTATACAAAAGAGCCAATAGCACCAAACGCAGAAGGATTGATTACGGCTGAATTTGATAGCAATAAAGCACATGGTGGCACTGTTAGCAAATACATTATGGTAACCACCAACACAAAAAATAGTAGTGAGACTAATTTAATGTTTAGTGGCGAAGTTTTAGGTGGCGAAAGCAACGATAAAATTGCAGTACCACGTGGACCAAACATACCTAAGAAGTTGAAGAGTTAATTATTAATATTTCAAAAAAATAAAAACAAAAACAAATGTTCAATCTTGATGTAGTTATGTTGATGGGCAATCCTCAACAAGGTGGTGGCGGTACCGTACAATTGGTATTGATGGGTGGTATTGTATTGGTATTTTGGTTTTTTATGATAAGGCCACAAGCAAAAAAAGCAAAAGATCAAAAGAAGTTTATTGATGACCTTCAAAAAGGCGATAAAGTAGTAACCATTGCTGGTATACATGCTGCTGTAAATAAAGTAAATGAAGATGGGACTTTGCAAGTAGAAGTGAATCCTGGTAGTTACTTAAAAATTGAAAAAAGCGCCATTAGTATGGAGTGGACAGCTGCGTTGAACAAACCAGTTGTAGCTGCTACAAAATAGGTTTACCTTTCTGTTAGAAAAAAAGGCAGTAATTGATAATAAATCCCAAATCCTAATTATAGGCTTTGGGATTTATCTTTTAAATTATCCAATATCTGTTTCAATAAAAACGTTACAGGTATAAACCTTGGTTTTCTTTGTAATCTTTGCATGAAATAATAGTAGCATGACAAAAAAAATTGGCTTAACAGGCGGTATTGGCAGTGGTAAAAGCATGATTGCCAATGTTTTTAAAACCCTTGGTGTGCCTGTATTTGATGCCGATAAAGCTGCTAAAAAAATAATGGGGCAGGATGATGCATTGGTTGCAGCCATTAAGTCGAATTTTGGTGAGCAATCTTACATTGATGGTAAACTAAATCGAAAATATATTGCTGATATTGTGTTTAATAATGCTTCTCAATTAGAACTACTTAACTCATTAACACATCCTGCAACCATTGCT
>JAYVNQ010000151.1:0-4780 GCA_043758365.1 Chitinophagales bacterium | reverse complement strand
CAAGAGTTATAGTAGAAAATGTAATCAGGACTATGAAAATATTTAGAATCCTAGCAGAAAAATACAGAAACAGAAGAAGGCGTTTTGCATTGAGGCTTGACCTAATCGCTGCTATTTGCTATTACCAATTATAGTTTTTTATTTATGTTAGAGGTCTACTTTAAAAAATGATGATGGAAGCTGAAAAGGGTGCTTAGCTTTTGCCAAAAAACAAATAACATAATAAAATTGAGGTGATAATACCAACCAAATCTGCTATTAACATGGTACTAATGGCGTAACGGGTATTTTTTATAGATACTGCTCCAAAATAAACTGCTACTACATAAAACGTGGTATCCGATGAGCCTTGTAAAATACTTGCCAGCCTGCCTGCAAAAGAATCGGCCCCATAAGTCTTCATTGTGTCAATCATCATGCCCCTGGCACCGCCACCGCTAAGTGGTTTTATTAAAGCCGTTGGCAAACCATCAACAAAACGAGTATCTGCACCAAGGCTCGCAAACAGCCATTTCATACCAGAAATTACGACATTAAATGTACCGCTACTTCGTAATAAACTAATGGCCACCAACATGCCAACCAGGTAAGGGATAATTTTTATAGCCGTTTCAAAACCACCTTTTGCACCTTCTACAAATGCGTCAAAAATATTAATACCCTTGTACAATGCACCAATAATAATACTTACAAAAATGAGGAGTATCAAACCATTGCTTAACACTTTAGAAAATAGCTGCACACCATCTGCATTTAAAGTGGTTAAATAGAAAACTAATAAGCCAATCAAAGCACTTGCGCCTAATACCCAGCTTAAAATGACTGTTTGAAACAAGTTGATTTTTTGTTTGATGGCCACAATAATCATAGCAGCCATGGTGGCTACAAAAGTTGCAATCATACAAGGCACAAAAATATCTGTGGGGTTAGCAGCAGCGGGTTTTACAGAAGCTCTGGCTGCAATAATAGTAACGGGTATTAAAGTTAAACCAGCCGCATGCAGGCATAAAAACATAAGTTGTGCATTTGAAGCGGTATCTTTTTCAGTATTCAACGCTTGCAAGCTTTCCATGGTTTTAATACCAAAAGGGGTTGCTGCATTATCAAGGTTTAAAAGATTTGCAGAAAAATTCATCATCATAAAGCCAATAGCTGGATGGTTTTTAGGCACTTCGGGAAATAGTTTTGAGAAAAACGGCCCAATGATTTTTGACAATACCCTTATACCGCCAGCTTTTTCGGCAATAGTTAAAAAACCCATGAACAAAGCCATAACACCAATTAACTTCAAGCAAATATTCACAGCCGTTTCGCATGTGGGTATAATGCCATCTACTTTTAAAGGATTAGTAATATCATCGGCTTTGCCAACCACCATCCAACTAAAAATTTCGGTGTTGCCAAAAAAGCAAAACTTAATACCAGCTACAAAAACTGCAATTAAAATAAAAGCACTCCAAATTCTACTTAAAGCCATTGTTAGATTCGATTTGAGAGATAATGAAGTATGATATCAGAGGTTGAAAATAAGCAAATTGTTTCTGCTCTCAAATGTTACTTTTGCGGCTCGAAATTTATTGTTCAATAATATTCTGAACGTAGAAGTGTGCAACGCAATAACTGCTAAATAGTAGCACTGTCGATGCTTACATAAAAACTATTAAGAATAAAAAATCTCCTTTTGGAGATGAGAGTATTAATTATGAGTTTACAAGCAGGAATTGTAGGGTTGCCAAATGTTGGAAAATCGACATTGTTTAATGCCATAAGCAATAGTGCCAAAGCACAGGCCAGTAATTATAGATTTTGTACAATAGAACCAAATGTTGGTTTGGTAAATGTACCAGACAACCGTATGGATAAGTTAGCAGAACTGGTAAAGCCAGAGAGAATTGTGCCTACACAACTTGAAATTGTTGATATTGCCGGCTTGGTAAAAGGTGCCAGTAAAGGCGAAGGATTGGGCAATAAATTTTTAGGGAACATTAAAGAAGTAGATGCGATTATTCACGTTATCCGTTGCTTTGAAGATGAAAATGTGTTACGTGATGAAGGTGCTATAAACCCGGTTAGCGATAAAGACATTATTGATACCGAATTACAATTTAAAGACCTTGACAGTGTAGAACGTAAGTGGATAAAAACTGAAAAACTAGCCCGTACCGATGCAAAAGCTAAGGCCGAACTGGAAGTGATTACCCGTTGTAAAGACTGTTTATCGCAAGGGAAAAGTGTAAGAAGCTTGGGTTTAACAAAGGATGAAAAGACAGCTATTGCAGATTTGTTTTTATTAACCGATAAGCCAGTTTTATACGTTGCCAATGTAGATGAAGCTAGTATGCACACAGGTAATAAATTCTCTGAAGCCCTTGCTGCTGCTGCAAAAGCCGAAGGTGCACAAGTAATAGTTATGTGTAACAACATTGAAGCACAGATTGCCGAAATGGAAGCAGAAGATGATAAGCAGATGTTTATGGAAGAATATAAAATGACCGAACCTGCATTGAACAGATTGATACAATCGACCTACAAATTATTGAGTTTAGAAACTTATTTTACTGCTGGTGTACAAGAAGTTAGGGCTTGGACAATTCATCATGGCTGGAAAGCTCCGCAAGCTGCTAGCGTGATTCATACCGACTTTGAAAAAGGCTTTATTAAAGCTGAAGTAATTGCTTACGAAGATTATGTAAAGTATGGTAGCGAGGCCGCTTGTAGAGATAATGGCAGGTTGCGAATAGAAGGTAAAGAGTACATTGTAAAAGATGGAGATGTAATGCATTTTAGGTTTAATGTATAGCTAATTTTATAACACGAATTTTTAGACAATTCTGCGAATTACACGAATAAGTACCCTCTGACAAATTGATTGAATTTTAATTCGTGCAACTCGTCCTAATTCGTGTAACGAATAAAAAATATCAGCTATGAAAAAAATAATTTCCTCGTTAATAGCTATTGCTTTTTTAGCAGCATGTAATAACGATGCGTCAAGTTCTGGAACTGAAATAGTTGGTGGTAGCAACGAGCCTGCTATAATGAGTTACACCGTAACTAACATTTATCCGCATGATACCAGTGCATTTACAGAAGGTTTAGAATGGCACGATGGCAAATTTTTAGAAAGCACTGGTGATGCTTATTATACAGGTAAAAGCAAATTGGCTTATGTAGATTTAAAAACTGGTAAGGATTTACAAAAAATAACCCTTGATAAAAAGTATTTTGGCGAAGGCACTACCCTATTAAATGGCAAAATTTATCAATTAACTTATAAAGAAAAAAAATGCTTTGTGTACGATGCCAAGACATTTACCAAACTAAAAGAATTTGATTACGATGGCGAAGGTTGGGGCATGACAAATAATGGCAAGCAATTGATAATGAACAATAGCTCGGATAAACTTTACTTCCGCGACCCTGAAACATTTGCAGTAAAAAATATAGTTAGTGTAACGGATAATAATGGTCCTGTGGCTGCAATTAATGAACTTGAATGGGCAAATGGTGAGTTATATTCTAATGTTTGGCAAAAAGATATTATTATAAAGATTAACCCAGAAAGTGGCAAAGTATTGGCTAAGGCAGATTTTAGTGGTATGAAAGAAAAATATTTTGCTGCCCAAGCAGCAAACACAGATGTTTTAAATGGCATTGCTTACGATAGTGTTGGTAAACGCTTCTTTATTACTGGCAAAAACTGGCCAAAAATGTTTGAAGTGAAATTCTAATTTACGCTTTAGCCAACACATAAATAACCGAGCTACAATTTTTACTGTTACCAATCATTTTTAGGTTTGAAAAAAGCCCATTCCATACAGCAGCCAATAAATTTCTTTTACCATTCTTGTATTGCTCACTAAGCATACTTACATAAAAACTATCAAACCACATGGGCTTGTAAGCCTTTACTGTAAAGCCTTTTAGCTTTGCTAAAGTATCTATGCTTTGTGGCGAGAAATGGTATAAATGTCGTGGCACATCGTAAGCAGCCCAATTTTCTGAATAGTGGGTAGCATCGTAACTGGTATAGTTTGGCACAGCAATAATCAATCTGCCGTTTGGCTTTAAAACTTCGTGAAATTTAGTTAAATAGCCTTGCAAATCATGCACATGCTCCAACACGTGCCACATGGTTATCACATCAAATTGATTGGATTCTAAATAGTATAAATTACTCGTGTCCTGTAGTTCCAAACCATCTTTTTCCATGGCCGTTCTTCGGGCAGTTGCATCAGGTTCTAGAGCGGTAACTTCCCAATTGGCAGCCTTCATGGTACGTGAAAAATAACCGGTGCCAGCACCAACATCCAACAACTTTCCTGTTGCCAAGTCTGTGGCTTGTTGCACCAATTTTAGCTTAGTTTTTAAGGTATAATTTCTTATAAAATGATATAAGCGATTTATTAAACCTTCGTTTGTATCTGAATGAGAAACATAATTCTCAGATTGGTAATAAGGGCCAATCTCATTAACCGGAGGAACGTTTTGCGTAAACCGCAACGTGCAATTATTGCAATGCCAAACCTCAAAAAGTTGATGGCTTACTGTAAAATCTTTGGCAGTTAAAACAAGTTGTATAGCAGTACTATTACAACAAGGGCATTGTTGATAATTAATTGTTGCACCCATTAATTTGGAAATGTAATATTAAATGTAATAATATAGCAACGCTCCAATGCCCATTAAAGCAAGTATTAAAGCATACACCCACCAATAATCTTCGTCTTTATCTTTAATAATCATTTCAAGACGATCATCTTCGGTTTCTTCGGTAAGA
>JAYVNQ010000150.1:0-14408 GCA_043758365.1 Chitinophagales bacterium | reverse complement strand
GAACTGGTGATTGAAGCCAAGGATGATAATAAGGATTTATTTTTGGGTGAAGCAGCAGATTTAATGTTTCACTATTTGCTTTTGCTTAACGCTAAAGGTTTTAAATTACAAGAGGTTTTTGACGTTTTACAAAAAAGACATAAAAAATAAGCATGAAAAAATTATTGATTCTATTGTTTTTGCCAATGGCTGTTGCAGCCCAAAATGGATTTACAATCAAAGGGGATATTAAAGGTTTAAAAGATAGCACTTTGGTGTTTTTACAAACAGCTCAAGGCATCACCATTGCTCAGGATTATGCAAAAAATGGACTATTTAGTTTGATGGGGAAACTAGAAACTGCCGATTTATTTCAGTTAAGTTTTATTGGTTATAAAGAAGGCATCGAAATATTTATCGGTAACGAAAATATTATCATAAACGGTGAAGCGTTAAAGCTAAAATCGGCCGTTGTTGCTGGTTCATTAATTAACGCAGACTATAAAATTTTTGTACAAGGCTTTACGCCAATAAGTGAGAAACTTGGCAAACTCTCTAATACCATCAACACAGAAAAAGAAGGTAAAAAACGTGATAGCTTAATTGGTACTTTCAATACTACCCGTGGAAAACTAATGGCGTATACCGATGCATTTTTAAAAGAAAAATCAGCGTCACCAGTAAGCGCTTTTGTACTGTTTCAATTAAATAAATTGTACGATGTAAATACGGTAGAGGAAAAACTGAATGCTTTAAAAGCATCTGCAAAAAATACCATTTACGCTAAACAAGTTGAGCAAGTTATTGCGGCTTCAAGGGTTGGTGCTGTGGGTTCGTTGGCAACCGATTTTACACAAGGTGATACAGCTAGTAAACCAGTGAATTTATCGCAGTTTAAAGGCAAATATGTGTTGGTAGATTTTTGGGCAAGTTGGTGCAGACCATGCCGTGCAGAAAACCCAAATGTAGTTGCTGCTTACAATACTTTTAAGGATAAAAATTTTACTGTTTTAGGTGTTTCGCTCGATCAGCAAAAAGACAATTGGGTAAAGGCAATTACTGCCGATAAATTATCGTGGACACACGTAAGCGACCTACAATATTGGAGTAATGCCGTGGCTAAATTGTACAACATTCAGAGCATTCCTGCAAACATGTTAATTGGTCCTGATGGAAAAATTATTGGTAAAGATTTGCGAGGTGAAGAATTGCAACAAAAGTTAAAAGAATTACTAAAATAGTGCATTAATAAAACACAGTCTCATACTGCTTTTCATCAAAGCCAACGGCTACAACTTTATCGTCACTTTCTATTACAGGACGTTTGATAACACTTGTTTTTTCAACCATTAATGCAATAGCATTTTTCGGGTTTATGATAGATGCTTGAAGGGTTTCATCCAAGCCCTTCCAAGTAGTACCACGTTTGTTTACCAAAGGCTCCCAGCCAATTTGTGCAATCCAAGTTTGTAATTTTAGAGGAGTTATACCCTTCTTTTTATAGTCGTGGAATCGAAAGTCAATCTCATTTTTCTTTAACCAATCCATCGCTTTTTTAACCGTATTGCAGTTAGGTATGCCGTAAAGTATGTACATAGTTACTTGCTTTGCTTGTAGTTATTTATGAACTCTTATTTCATAAAAATACGAGTATAATTTACCGTTTATAAAAACACTGTCATTTTTTAAAGGTTTAATTTATTTTTAAGCAAAGCAAGCGTTAATGACTAAATTAGTTACAACTATTTTACTACTTTGTTTGATGTTTAAATCATCGGCACAAACCACTAGTTCTAAAAAAGATTTAGGACTAATTATTGGTAATGTGTTAGATATTCAAACAGGTAAGCCAATAGCCTTTGCAACATTGCTACTTGTAAAAAAAATAGATAGTACTAAAAAAATTACTCAGGTTGCTGATAAGAATGGGGCTTTTGAATTTGATAAATTAACCTTCGGTTATTACAGCCTAACTATGTCTGCAAGTGGTTTTGCAACAAATACTATTGATAGCATAAACATACGAGATGAACGTTATGATTTTAACTTAGGCGATGTAAAAATGAAGCCTTCCTCTTCCTCAAGTTTAGAAGAAGTAATTGTGTATGCAGAGAAGCCTTTAATAGAAAATACGGATGGTAAAATAACTTATAACGTTGGTGAAAGTGCATTAAGTAATGGCTCATCTACTGCAGAAATTTTAAAAAATATGCCATTGATAAGTAACGACCCGAATGGTAAAATTTTATTAAAAGGTAAGGAACCAAAAATTTTAATTGATGATAAACCAACCGATTTAACAGCCGATCAATTAAAAGATTTATTGGAAAGTTTGCCCGGCAGTAGCATAGAAAAAATTGAGTTGATGACAAATCCGCCAGCACAATACGCAACCGAACAAGGTGGCGTTATAAATATTATTACCAAAAAAGGTAAAGTTGGTTTAACTGGCAAAGTCACTGTTAGTGCAGGTTCTAGAGGCGAAGGAAGTTTGGCAGCCAATGCTAGTTATCGTAATCAAAAGTTTTCTACGAATAATATTTTAGGAATTTCGGGTAGCCAATTATCTGGTAACAGCTATTCAAAACGACAAAATATTTACGCCGATTCAAGTAATTATTTCAACACTACCACTAGCTGGAAAAGTAAAAATGTACGCCCAAATCTTAGGTCGCAAGTAGATTATGAATTTAATAAACACAACAGTATTGGTATAGTTTATCAAGGCAATTTGAACTTCTTCGAAAATATTTCTAACACCCAATACACTAATTTAGACCGCTTTCAAAATGTATATAAAGTAAGCAACAGAGCAAACGGTAGCAACGGAACTGGCTATGGGCATAACGTTACTTTAAACTTTACGCATAAAGGTCATAATCCTGCTGAAATTTTACGTTTTGCCATCATTGGTGGTATTGGCAAAAACGACAATGAAAAGGATTATTTTCAGCAATTTTTAAACCCCTTTTATATACCAACTGGTATAGATTCTACTCAATCGCAGCTGTACGATTCATACAGCAAATCGCTTAATTTTAGGCTTGGTTATGATAAGCCTCTTGATTCTGGTAAACTTTATTTAACCACAGGTGCTACTTATCAATTAGCAGCTTTTCACAACACGTTAAACACTAAATTTTTCCGAAAGCAGGATAGCACTTTTGTACAGAACGATTTGTTGAGTAATGACTTTAAATACCAACAAAATATCCTTACAGCTAGGTTGGCATTAACCTACATCATTAATAAAAGTTTACGCATTATTGCAGGTGCACAAGCAGAGGAAACCTACACAGATTTCAATTTTATAAAAGGAAATTCAAGTAATGTTACTACCACTTATTGGAATGTGCTTCCAAACGTTACTATACGCAAAGAATTTAACCGTACATTCAATACTGCATTGGTTTACAGGGCAAGCATCAGGCGGTCAGACTTAGGCCAACTGAATCCAAATATTGACTATAGCGACCCATACAATATTCGTTTTGGTAATCCTTATTTATCGCCTTCGTTAGCAGATAATTTTGACTGGAATGTAAGTTTGGTTAAGGGTAAATATTACATCAACACATCGCTTGGTTATAATAACGTAAAAAATGTTTTTTACCTGATTAGAACCTTGATAGATGCTGGTAAAACACAGTTGACCTACCAGAATATTGCCAACCGTCAAGAGTACGAAGCTAGTGCTTGGGGTGGGTATACGTTTACCAAAAAGCTACGGGTAAATGTTAGTGCAGGCTATACTTTTAACAAATACAGCGAAGCAGAAAAAACCTTGTTCAAATACATAGATGGCGGTAGTTTTTACAGCAGCTTTAACTACAGTTTTACGCCCAATAATTTGCTAACGTTTGAAGGTAATACACGTTACAGCAGCTATGCCGATCCACAAGGCCGCAGCCGTAGCAATATTACCATGAACATTGGTGTGCAACGCAAATTTTTCGACAAGAGGGTGATCGTAAATTTCAATATTTTCGATCCATTTTCAACGCAGCAATACACCACTTATACTTACGCAAACAATTTTAATATCGAAAATTATAGTAGCACCAATACTCGGAATTATCGTTTAAGCATTAGCTACCAGTTGAACAGAATGGTTAGAAAAAGCACTATTACCGATAAGCAAAAACGTGATATTTTGGAACGCTTAAGGGCAAAAGTGAAAGTGTAGAGATTTTGGAAAATTGATTATTTTAATTAAATAAATGATTATAATACGCCCTTTGTGCTTGGTAAATAATTACTCAGCGGGTCACGCTTAACGGCCATTTTAATCGCTTTTGCAAAAGCTTTAAAAATAGCCTCAATTTTATGGTGTTCGTTGTCGCCTTTGCAGGCAATATTCAAGTTGCATTTAGCTGCATCACTAAATGATTTGAAGAAGTGAAAAAACATTTCTGTTGGCATTTCGCCAATTTTTTCACGTTTAAATTCAGCATCCCACACCAACCAATTTCTACCGCCAAAATCAATTAAAACTTTAGCTTCTGCTTCATCCATTGGCAAGGCAAAACCATAACGCTCCATTCCTCTTTTATCGGCTAATGCTTTACCAAAAGCCTCACCCAAAGCCAGGCCTGTATCTTCAATAGTGTGGTGTTCATCAATGTGTAAATCGCCTTTGGTAATAATATTCAAATCCATTTTACCATGTCGGGCAATTTGGTCCAGCATGTGATCAAAAAAGCCCAAACCTGTATCAATATTAGCTTTGCCACTACCATCTAAATTTAGCTCCACGCGTATTTTAGTTTCATTAGTGTTACGTTCGTGTACAACTTGTCGTAGACCAAGTTTTAAGAAAGTATAAATTTCTTCCCAATTAATAGACTCTAAAACAATGGTGTTTTGCAATGCTTTTATGGCATCGCTAATTTCAGTACCACCAAGGTTTGGATCGTTATTTAACCAAATGGCTTTACAACCTAAATTTTTGGCCAACTGTACATCCGTAATCCTATCGCCAATTACAAAGCTGTTTGCAATATCATAGATTTCGTTGTTGAGATATTTCGTTAGCATACCAGTGCCAGGCTTGCGGGTTGGCAAATTTTCGGCAGGAAAGGAACGGTCAATATGTACTGCTGAAAAATGGACACCCTCGTTCTCAAAAGCCTGAATAATAAAATTCTGAATGGGCCAAAAACCAGTTTCGGGATATCCTTCAGTACCTAAACCATCTTGATTGGTTACCATTACCAGTTCGTAGTCAAACTCTTTAGCAATGCGAGACATGTACTGGAACGCATTTGGATAAAATTCAAGTTTATCCCAACTATCTATCTGGTAAGTAGGTGGTTTTTCTTTGTTAAGTGTACCGTCACGGTCTATAAAAAGGATTCGTTTCATTACTTCTTTTTTACGCCCCTTACAGCTTTTACTTCATCGGGTGTAACAGCTGATGCTTTGTTACCAAAACCTGTACGGATGTAGGTTAATACATCGGCAATTTGTTGGTTAGATAAGTATGCATGTGCGGCCATATTGTTGCTGTAATATTCACCATCAATAGGCACCCTGTCCGTCATACCTTTTAAAACAATCGCTATAATTTTTTTCTTATCGCCAACAATATCGGTGCTTTCGTACAAGGGCGGGTTAAGATGTGGCACACCACCGCCATCTGCCTGATGGCAGCTTAAGCACTCTTTTTGATAAACAGTTTTACCACGGTTGGCCGAAGCTACTGGATCTTGTGGTAATGCATTTGTGGGCCTTTTTGTTTGTGCCACAACGCAGATTATAGCAATTAAAAAAAGCGTAGTTACCAGACCAAATTTTTTCATTTTGCTTGCGGGTTTGTGAATTGTAAATTTATGAATAGTAATTTTGAAAAATGTTTTTTACTTACTGAAAACTAAAGCTCCGCTGCGAGCAAACCGTTTAAGTGTGCGACGCAACGGAGCTAAATTATTATTACAATGCTGGTAACAAAAAGGAATTATTTAGCAGCATAAAGAATGCGGTAGATAGTGCCTTTATTATCGTCGCTAACGTATAAAGAACCGTCGGGGCCTTGGGCCAATCCGCATGGTCGATGCTGTGCACCTCGGGTTGAGGTAACAACTTCTACGCCTGAAAAACCATCGGCAAAAACTTCCCAATCGCCACTTGGCTTGCCATTTTTAAAGGGCTGAAACACAACGAAATAACCTTTTTGAGGCAATGGTGCTCTGTTCCAACTGCCATGAAACGCAATGAATGCTCCATTTTTATATTTTTCTGGAAATTGATTGCCTGTATAAAATAGAATATCGTTTGGTGCCATGTGACCAGGATAACCGACAACAGGGTCTTGAAATCTAGGATCGTTGGACACTTTTTTGCCATCGCCACCATACTCTGGGGCTACCATTTTTTTGCCAAGTAAATGATTATAGTAGGTATAAGGCCAGCCACAATTTGAACCTTGTTTTACCTCGAACATACACTCCGATGGTAGCTCTGCACTAGCAATGCTATCGTAGAGTTGTGGCCAGTTTTGGTACAATTGGTCGCGACCATGTTGCATTACAAAAAGAGAGTTTGTTTGATTATTCCAATCTAATCCAACCACATTACGCAACCCAGTAGCATAGCGGATACCGTCGGCATAAGTTTGATTTAACTTGTCTGCTTTAAACATCCAAATACCACCAGCAGAATCTAAAATAGGACAAGGCATCATGCCTTTTGAGCCATTCGTTCTGTCTTTTACCTGGCAAGAATTTGAGTACGCACCGATATTTACATAGATATTGCCTTTGTTATCTAAAGCAACGGTTTTGTTTTCGTGCTGGTGTTTGTTGAGCAAGCCAGTGATAACTATTTCTGGTGCGTTAGTATTAATAACTTCATTGTTAGCATCTAGCTTATAACGAAAAACTTGTTCATCGCTGCAAGCATATAAATAACCGTTTTTTACGGTGATACCTGTACCTGTAAATGTGCCAAACGTTTTTGCAACCTCGGCTTTGCCATCACCATCAGTATCTTTTAGTTCAAGTATGCCTTTTCCATCCACTAACTTACTACTTTTTACATATACTGAACCTTGTGGTGTTACAGCAATATGCCTAGCACGGCCAACATTTTCTGCTACTATTAAAGCCCCGAAACCTTTTGGCAGCTTCAATCCTGCATTATTAGCATCAGCAATAACCTTTTTAGATTTTGTAATTTTTGAACTGTCATTTGTAGAATAATTCGCAAAAGATTGCACGGAGGCAAACAATAGTAAACCCGTTAGATATGTTTTCATTTAATTAAAAAATTTAGATGTTAAAGTTATTGGTTTAAGATAGTTGAGGTAGTACCGTTAATAAAATGGGGTATAAAAATCAAAAAAGCCATCAACAAAATGGTGATTACCAAATAAATATTATACAATTACTTAACTGTTGTAGTGGTAATTAGTTTAACAGTCATTGGGGCATCGTTGCCCATTACTTGTATTGTACCGTTTAAATCCATTTTAGTTGCATCGGCTTTTAATAGTGTAGTTGCAGCATCGTAAACGCTTACAGATACTATCGTACCACTAATATTCTGCTTCATATCCATACCCATTTGATTAACGGTAGCTTCAACTTTAATATTGCTTGTAGCAGTAACTTCAATATCATCTTTTGTAACTTTTGTTATGGTGTAAATGGTATTGCTTTTTGTGCCTTCACCATCCGTTTGTTCTGTCCATTTAAACCCTTCTTTTATATTGGCTACCTCAACAGTAAGAAACATTTTCTTAGCTACTTCGTTAGTTGTGGGTACACCAGTTATGCCTACATCGTTTTTACCTTTTACTTTCCCTTTTTCCAAAATAACTTCTTGTGGTGTGTTTAGGTTTTTCAACAAAGTGGCAGCCATTGGGTTTTTTGAGGCAGATTTATCGTCGCTATCAAATGTGTTTTCTTGCCCCATTATAGTAGTACTTGCAACTATCTTTTTTAGAGTAATAGTGGCTACTATGTCATTTGCAGTTACAGATTTTATCTCTATTTCAGAAGTAGTTTTAGCAGTAGAGGGTATTTCCATCTCCTGTCCCATCATACTTACGGTATTAGTGCCTTTAGACTCGGCAAACATTTGTATTTTTTTTCCAATAGGAATTTTACCCACCTGTGCATTAACTGAAACTGCAAATAAAATAGCAGTAGCAACAATTATTTTTTTCATTTTTTTAGTTTTTAAATTTTCAATTGAGTTTACCAACTACCGCTAGAACCACCGCCACCACTACTGCCACCACCAAAACCTCCAAAGCCACCACCACTATCTCCGCTACCCCAACCTCCCCCACCTCTATTTCCACCACCAAGCATACTACCTAATAATAATGGACCTATAAAACTGCCACCACCGCCTCTGCCGCCACCACGGCTGGCCATGGCAATAATGATTATTACAATAATGATAATGCCTAAAATATTACCACCACCACTACTTCGGCCATTGTTAGGTTTTTCTCGTTGCACATGATATTCACCACTGGCGGCTTTACTTAAATTATTAATGGCTGCATCTAAACCAGCGTAATAATTGCCTTGCTTAAAGTTCGGCTTAATATCGTTGTTAATAATGTCGTTGGCAGTTACATCTGGTATGGCACCTTCTAAACCATAGCCCACCTCAATCCGTATTTTTCTATCTTCAATGGCCACTAAAACCAATACTCCATTTTTGGTTTTTTTGTTACCAATACCCCAATCTCTAAACGTAGCAAGGGCCACATCCTCTAACGCTTCGCCATTAAGCGATTTAATAGTTAAGATGGCAATTTGGTTACTGGTGCTATCATCTAAAGCCACCAATTTTCGCTCCAACGTTTCTACTTCAGCTGATGTTAAAATATTGGCATTATCAACAACCAAACGAGCTGGAACAGGCTTGGGTATTGACTTTTGTGCCGAAGTGTTGAACACCGCAGCCAATATTAGTATTATAAAAAAGAGTTTTTTATTCATTACACGAATTGAAGAGCTGTATACGAATTAAACAAATTATACTAATTACACGAATTTTGAATATAAAATAAGGTACAAAAGAGATTCACCATTAAATGAATTAAAAAGTCAGTGCAATTCCGCCCAATCTATGTTATCCGGGTACTTATCTCTAACTACCAAACACAATATCATCTGGCAGTTCATTTACATCGTTCATATTATTATAAGGAAAATGCTGCTGCAAAGCCTTACCAATTTTTAAAACCACTTCGGCAATGCCTTCTACATAATCGTTACTATTAAAGTGGTGCAACATCGTTTTTACTTGCTCATCCCAAAAAGTAGCACCGGTTTTTTGGTAAATACCTGCATCGCCAAAAACGGCCAATTGCCTATGGTGCATGGCTATATATAACAACACCGCATTTCGTTCTGCGGTGTTGTACATATTAAGTTCGTCAAACAATTCCTTCGCCCTATCCAAAGGGTTTACAAAGCTGCATTTGCTTTCTATAAAAATCCTAACCTCGCCACTTGTTTGCAGTTCAGCAGTTTTTACAGCATTTACAATGCGTTCTTTCTCGTGTATCGAGAAAAAATCAGCCGCTTTTTTATTAAACCAATTGAACATGTAGGATAATTATTTTATTTTACTAAAATCTATGTCTGGTGCTTTTTCGCTACCAATATCGGCTTTATAATAATTTTTAGCTTTGAAGCCAAATAAGCCCGCAAAAATATTATTAGGAAACCTTCTTACTTGTAAGTTATAGCCATTCACAGCATCGCTATAGTCTTTACGAGCAACATTAATTCTATTTTCAGTGCCTTCAATTTGTGCTTGAAAGTCTTGAAAAGCCTTGGTTGTTTGCAGATTAGGATATGCTTCAGCAACTGCCATTAACCTGCCAAAACTACTTTGCAATTGGCCTTGTGCTGCTTGGTATTTTGCCAATGTTTCAGGGTCGTTAATGTCAACTTTTATTTGCGTAGCACTTGCACGTGCAGCAATAACTTCTTTTAAAGTACTTTTTTCAAAATTGGCCGATCCTTCAATTGTTTTAATTACACTATTGTACAAATCGGTTCTACGTTGATAATTGGTTTCTACATTACTCCAAACTTTTTGTACTTCTTGGTCGCCAACAACCAATCCATTATAGCTGCTACATCCGCAACCGCCAAGTATTAAAACTAATGCACCAATAACTACTAGTGTGAGTGTTTTTGTATTCATGATTTTTTTTAATTTTTCGTTTCAAAGATATAGCAAACCAAATACCGATTATTTTCTAAGTCGTAATGGCAGGTTAAAGATTTTTTTGTAATCATCATTGGTAATCCTCATCAGCACCACATGCGTCGCACCACGCAACCTTATAACTTTATTGAGCTTTAATCGCAGCGTAGTATTTCGCCACAAAACCAAAAAGCTATAAAGAACCGCCAAGTTAACTTTTCAAAATCCATAGATTCTAAAATCAGCAATTGGCAACTTTATTAAAAATTTTGGTACTGATTCAAAATGTATGTTCTTTAAAATATTGGTCATCGTCACTGCGAGGCACGAAGCAGCCTAGGTGTAAAATTAAGATTGCATCGTACCTCGCAATGACGTTTTTGGTTTCAAAAACCTACTTCAAGTTAACCAGCATACATTTTAAACCATTACCAAATTTTTGTATTGAAAACAACTAGGTTAAAAAATTGTAACCTATGCAGTAACATCTATTTTTGCAACTCAAAAAACAAACCATCACATTCATGCAAAGAGATACTTTGGTTTTCGACCTCATCAATCAAGAATTAGAACGTCAACGCCATGGCATAGAATTAATTGCCAGCGAAAATTTCACATCGCTACAAGTTATACAAGCAATGGGTAGTTGCTTAACTAATAAATACGCAGAAGGTTACCCCGGCAAACGCTATTATGCAGGTTGCGAAATTGTTGACCAAACAGAACAATTAGCTATTGACAGATTAAAGCAAATATTTAATATAGAATATGCCAATGTGCAACCCCACAGTGGTGCACAAGCCAATGCTGCATTGGCTTTAGCGGTATTACAACCTGGCGATAGAACTTTGGGTTTAGATTTAAGTATGGGTGGTCATTTAACACATGGTAGCTCTGTGAATTATAGCGGTAAATTGTACGAAGCCCATTTTTATGGTGTGGTTAGAGAGACTGGTTTGGTAGATTATGATATGCTTGAAAAACAAGCCCGTGAACTTAAACCTAAATTAATTATTTGTGGTGCCAGTGCTTATAGTCGTGATTGGGATTATGTTCGTATTCGTGCAGTGGCTGATGAAATTGGTGCCTTAGTTTGGGCAGATATTGCTCACCCAGCTGGATTAATTGCCAAAGGTTTATTAACCAGCCCATTTGCACATTGCCATTTTGTTACTTCTACCACACATAAAACTTTACGTGGCCCTCGTGGGGGCGTAATTATGATGGGCAAAGATTTTGAAAATCCATTTGGTGCAAAAGATCCAAAAGGTAATATTAGGATGATGAGTAGCTTGTTAGACTTAGCAGTTTTTCCTGGTACGCAAGGCGGCCCGTTAGAACATGTGATTGCAGCAAAAGCAGTAGCTTTTGGCGAGATATTAACCGACGAGTTTTTGGTGTATCAACAACAGGTTCAAAAAAATGCACAAGCAATGGCAAAAGCCTTTGTAACAATGGATTACAGCTTAATTAGTGGTGGTACAGATAACCATTTAATGTTGATAGATTTACGCAACAAAAATATTAGTGGTAAAAAAGCAGAACAAGCATTGGTAAAAGCAGATATTACTGCCAATAAAAACATGGTGCCTTTTGATGATAAAAGTGCGTTTATAACAAGTGGAATCCGTTTTGGCGTACCGGCAATTACTACTCGTGGCATGGTTGAAAGTGATATGCAGTTTGTGGTAGATTCAATTGATAAGGTACTAATGAACGCCGATAACGAAGGCGTGATTGTTGCTGTTAAAAAGCAAGTAAATGAGTTTATGAGCCAGTTTAAATTGTATCCAGAATTATAATCTAAGCAATGTGATTGGAAATACACTTTATAATGATTAAGAAAATCATTTACAAATGGGCAAATTGCTAATACTTGCTAAATATATTTTTCTCATTTACAGTATTGACATCACAGAACTTAGGAAACATGTTCATGTAACCCATGCAGTTAAAGGTCATAAAGTTTCTTGCAAATTCTGGTTAGAGCCTTTTGTAGAAATAGATGAAAATAAAAAAGGTAATTTTACTGAAATTGAATTGAGGGAAATACAACGTTTAATTGAGGAAAATAAATCCATTTTATTAGAGCAACTGGCAGATTTTTATAAAGGTATATTTATTAAAGCAAAAAGATTATGAATAATATTATAACTAAACCTACAATAAACTCTATAAGCTTTTTAAAAAATGATTTATTGGTAGCTCTCAATAACGACAGGTTATTTATAGTTCCGCTTGAAAAATTCCCTACCATTCAGCAGCTCAGTTTAGAAGAACGAAACGATTACGAAATAATCGACAACTCACATTTATCATTTCTAGCAATAGATGACGTTTTCAGCATAGAAGATTTAATTGGTTTATAAACTCACTAAAATTATGATACAACGCATTCAATCAATATGGCTTTTATTAGCATCAATTTTTGCTTTTGCTACTTTAAAATTATCGTTCTATAGTGGTAATAAATTAGATGCCCTTACAAATGCAAAAGTGTTTTTACCGCTCAATGCAACCACCAATACATTCTTGTTCATTTTAACGGTAGCAGTAGCAGTAGCAGCGTTAGTAGCCATTTTTTTATATAAAGATAGAAAACGTCAAATGCTTGTTAGCACAGGTGTTCTGGCGGTTTCAATATTAAATATTATTTTCTATTTTTCCGAAATAAAAAAGTTTATTGAGGGGCAAATGGACTTAACATCTATTATCACATTCATCATTCCAATTTTTTTATTGTTGGCCATTCGTAGCATTTTTAAAGATGAAAAACTAGTAAAAAGTACCGATAGACTTCGCTAATTATGAGTTATGAGTTATGAATGATGAGTGTCATAACTTCCAACTCACAATTTATCATTCATAATTTATAATTAAATACATGCTCGCAATA
The DNA here is from genome assembly GCA_043758365.1 of Chitinophagales bacterium. Lineage (GTDB taxonomy): Bacteria > Bacteroidota > Bacteroidia > Chitinophagales > Chitinophagaceae > Parasediminibacterium. The sequence continues at coordinate 1,354 of JAYVNQ010000150.1, read as the reverse complement.
AGTAACCGTGGCAACCAAATGCCAGCATCCCCTATTCGTAAGTTAGTACCATTTGCAGAAGCAGCTAAAAAACGTGGTACAAAAGTGTATCACCTTAACATTGGTCAGCCCGATATTGAAACCCCAAAAATGGTGTTGGATGCAGTGCGACATAGTGACTTTAAAGTGCTAGAATACAGTCACAGTGCAGGTAATGAGAGTTATCGTAAAAAATTAGTTGGCTATTATCAAAGTGTTGGCATCAATGTCAATTACCAACAAATCATTATTACTACAGGTGGTAGTGAAGCTATTTTATTTGGCTTTATGGCTTGTTTAGACGCTGGTGATGAAGTAATAATTCCAGAACCTTTTTATGCCAATTACAACGGCTTTGCGGTAGCAGCGGGTGTTACAGTTGTGCCAGTTACATCCCATATTGAAACTGGTTTTGCCTTACCGCCTATTGAAGAATTTGAGAAGAAAATTACTGCCAAAACTAAGGCCATTGTTATCTGTAATCCCAATAATCCAACGGGCTATTTATACAGTGCCGATGAGATGGAACAACTCAAGCAAATTATACTAAAGCGCAACCTGTATCTCTTTAGTGACGAGGCTTACAGAGAATTTTGCTACGAGGGCAAACAGACTTCTGCCATGCACTTACAAGGTGTTGATGACAACGTGATAATCATGGATACCATCAGCAAACGCTACAGTGCTTGTGGTGGTAGAATTGGAGCTTTGGTTACTAAAAATCAAGCTGTTTTAGATGCGGTGATGAAGTTTGCACAAGCTCGTTTAAGTCCACCAAGTTTTGCCCAAATTGCTGGCGAAGCTGCTATTGATTTACCCTCAAATTATTTTGATACCACAAAAGCCGAATATAAAAGTAGACGAGATTTGATTGTAAAAAGATTGAACGCTATAGAAGGTGTTTTTTGCCCCAACCCTGGTGGCGCTTTTTATGCCATGGCCAAATTACCAATTGATGATGCCGATGTTTTTTGCCAATGGTTATTAGAGGACTTTAATTACAACAATGCCACTGTAATGTTAGCACCAGCCACTGGTTTTTATGGCACAGAAGGCTTGGGCAAACAAGAAGTTCGTTTAGCGTATGTACTAAACTTAACCGACATTAATGCTGCCATGGATTGCTTGGAAGCAGCCTTAAAAGTATATCCAAGAAGAACGAATTAAGCAACATTATTACAAGGCACGAAGCAGCCTAAATACAATTCCCTGCATGGCTACCATGTAGTAATTTTTATATTAAGTAGTCTGTCATAATTATCTTATACTAATTCTGACCGCAGAAATCACCAAATACACTGAATTTATATACTAAAATGTTTGGGTATTTTATAAG
>JAYVNQ010000149.1:0-4844 GCA_043758365.1 Chitinophagales bacterium | reverse complement strand
TTGTCAAACGCCATTTTGTGTACGTTAAAGCTGCCACTTTCTTCGCTTAAATAGTACATTGCTTTTTCGTTATCGGTATAAATGGGTGTTCTATCTTCGCCATTAAATGATGTTATTTTTTTATGTGTATTGGATGCCATATTCCAAACCCAAATATCTCTGGCAATAGCTGATGTGTGGTGTTTGCGCCAAGCATTTTCGCCGCCTTTTTTATCTTGATAAATAAGCTTCGTTCCGTCTTTGCTCAATTTTACTTCTTCGGCAGGCATACTTAGTAATTGTATCACTTTACCGCCAATAACTGGCACTTGGTACAACTCTGGCTGCGAGCCCGTTGGGAAGGTTCTGTTGCTAGCAACATCCATGCGCACACCACCAAAAATTACAGCCTTATTATCGTTCGTAAACTCGTATGGGTATTCATTAGCAGAATGATACGTGATGCGTTTTGCCTCGCCCCCTTCTAATGGAATTGTGAAGACATCGAAGTTGCCAAAACGATCGCTGGCAAAGGCAATGGTTTTACCATCGTGACTAAAAACAGGCATAAAATCGTGTGCTTCGTGAAAGGTTAATGGCATGGCATTACCACCCGTAGAAGCTACCTTATACAAATCGCCTTTGTAAGTGAAAACAATGGTTTTGCCATCGGGCGAAATGGTTGAATAACGTAACCAAGAGGGTGTTGTGGATTGAGCATTTACAATGAGATGCCCAACAGCCAATAATAGAAAAGCAACAACAACTTTTTTCATAACAGTATTTTAATTTTAGAAGAAGCTTGAAGATAAGCGGCTGATAAATAGAGCTTTTAAATTTTATGATGAAAGGCGTAAAATGATTTCACGCAAAGAGATTTTCACGCAAAGAAACCAAGGAGGCAAGGACTACTAAAGTTTTAAAAACCAAAGCAATCAATTAAATCATATAAAACCAAGCTTCAGAAAAAATACTACGCTTGGTAAAAGTTGCTTAGCGATAAGAAAGTAGAAGTGTACGACGCAACGATGTTAATTGAAAAACAAATGCTGGTTACCTAAAAACTACAAATTAAAACTTTACATAAACACTTACTTCGGCAAAGAAAGGCGTACTAAAATTTCTTTCCGTTGATGGTGTTGAATCGCTGGTTTGTGAGAAATTGGTGTTACCAATGCGTGGTTTGTACGATGTGGTTGTAGAGGTATAAATTGGGTTTTGTGGTATGGCCAATGTTGGTGTAAATGAAAACCCCCATTTGGCTGCATCGTAACTTATAGGTAAGGATAACTCATAGTCTAATAAGGTAAGGCCGCTACCTCGGTTAGTGATGGTAGTTGTAGATGTAATAGTACCTGCACTTGCACCACTTTTTTCTGCATTTCTGCCAGCACGCCTATCGGTGTAGCCTTCGTAAAAATGAAGTGTACTTGCATTTACGGATACCGATGGGTTAATGGTCCATTGGTTGCCTTCATCGCCAATTGCAAAAGCATGACCAATACTGGCATTTACCGAAAAATCTTTTTTTGTAGCAAACACTATACCTGTACCAGCTGAAATCTGCAACACATCAAGGTCGTAACTTAAACTAACACCCGCTGTACCCTTAATATCGCTTTGAACATTGGTACTAGCTGTATTATAAAAATATTTGTCAGCATAAACGCCACCGCTAAGTTTTTTGGTAATATCAAAGTTGTAGCCAACTTCTAAGGTAAATAAGTCGATCCTTTTTTCAGTAGATGCTGCTAAATAAGATAAAGAACCACTGGCATGAAAACCACCTTTATCGTAATAGCCAAAAGTTGGAGTAAAGTATGGGGTAGCTAAAGAATCTTTTCTGCCATTATACACACCATCTGACAGGTAGCTTAAACTTGTTTTAAAGTAGCTTTTTGTTGTGTCTTTATCTTGGCTTTGGGCATTTGCTCTTACGGCAACAAAACTGCTTACAATAAATAGTAATGTTATGTGTTTTTTAAGAAGAACTTGCATGGGTTTATTATTTTAATGAACAGAGATTGAAAGTAAAGCAATTAGTTTAAGCGATAGCAAACTTATACAACATTGGTTAGATTAGCTTTAAGCGATTGCTTACATTCACCCTAAATTTCTATACATGAAACCAATACTAACACTATCATTGTTGCTTTGTTTAAGCCAAACATTTGCACAAAACAAACCTTATTTTACAGTAAATAAAGACAGTACAACCTTAGCACTTAACGTAGAAGGTGCATCTCATTTAGCAAGTTTGCCTTTAAAATGTATTGAGTTAGAATTTCCTAACAAAACAAATCACACGTCTACCACAGCAGTAGATCATGTATTGACTCCAAAGCAATTACATCCTGCGTTTTATGGCTGCTTCGATTGGCATAGCACCGTTCATGGGCACTGGATGTTAGTGCGATTGCTGAAGCAATTTCCAAATTTGCCAGAGGCACAAAAAGTACGGGCAGCCATCAGTAGAAATATCAACCCACAAACCATTGCCCAAGAATTACAATATTTTGAGCCTACACTTAACAAAAGTTTTGAGCGTACTTATGGCTGGGCTTGGTTATTAAAGTTGCACCAAGAGCTACTAACTTTTAAAGATGATGCCGATGCCAAACAATGGTCAGCTTATTTGCAACCACTGTGCGACACGGTAATTAATATATGGATGAGATATTTGCCCAAACAAACCTACCCAAACCGCACGGGTGTGCATCCTAACACAGCTTTTGGTTTGGTGTTTGCGTTAGATTATGCTAGAACAGTTGGTAACAAAGCTTTTGAAGCTGCTATTATTGCATCTGCAAAGCGATTATATCTAAAAGATAAAGCTGCCCCCAGCCAATGGGAACCCGATGGTACAGATTTTTTATCGCCATCACTAGAAGAAACAGACTTGATGCGTCGTGTATTGCCAAAGGCTGAATTTATTGCTTGGTTTAATAATTGGATGTCGCCATCAAGTTTACAACACTTAACACAATTGCCCATTGTATCAGACAGAACTGACTTGCAAATTGTACACTTAGATGGCTTGTGTTTTAGCCGTAGCTGGTGCATGAAAGGCATTGCTTCTGTTTTGCCAACAACCGATAAAAGACGGCAAATTTTGCTAAAATCATCTGCACAACACTTAAAAGCCAGCTTGCCAAATATTGCAAGTGGCAGTTATGGTGGCGAACATTGGTTGGCAAGTTTTGCAGTATATGCTTTGGTAAATTAATGAGTTAAGGAATTAATGAACGCATAACCTCGGGCTTTGTTTTTCCGATGTAATACTTATACTATTTTTACACCCAAATTGAAAAAACATGAAAAAGAAATTACTAATTTTTGCATCAATAGCTGTTATATTTGGTAGTATTGGCGCTTGGTATTTTATATTCTATAAACCCACACATTTTAAACGTGATGTGGTCGATGAAACCGCGATTAACATTACTGCAAAACAAATAGTAAAAAACTTTCAGGCAAATGAGGATTCTGCAAACAAAATTTATCTTAACAAAGCCATAGCAATTACTGGAGAAGTAATTGAAGCTAAAAAAAACCAAGATGGTAAACCAACTGTTACGCTAAAAAGCGATGATAGTTTTTCTAATATTTACTGTACTTTAAAAGAAGATGAAGCGCTACAAAATGGGGCAACCGTAACCATAAAGGGTATTTGCACAGGTTTTTTAAGCGATGTAGTAATTATTGATGCCATTATAGTAAAAAAATAAAATAATTATATGAAACAGATTTTCTTGTTCCTTGTTGCCCTGTTTACATTTACAAACGGCTTTTCTCAAAAAATCTACGCTACCAAATCCGCTCAGGTGAAATTTTTCTCACGTACACCAGCTGAAGATATTTCTGCCATCAATAATCAAGCAGAAAGTAAACTGATTGATAAAACTGGTCAGATAATGTTTAGTTTGCTTATTAAAAGTTTTCGTTTTGAAAATGAATTAATGCAAGAACACTTTAATGGTGCAGACTATATGAACAGCACTAAATTTCCCAAAGGCGAGTTTAAAGGCACCATTGCAAATATTGCCGCTATAAGTTTTGAAAGAGATGGTAACTACAACGTTACTGGCAGCGGCAACCTAACCATTAAGGGCATTACCAAAAAAGTAGCTACAAAAGGCACTATTGTTATTGCGAAAGGCAAAGTAACCATGAATAGTATGTTCAAAATAAATGTAAAAGATTATGGTGTAGATGGCACCGAAGTAGCCAAAGACCTAGAAATTAACGTTATTGCCAAGTACGATTAAACACAAATCAACCATCATTAACCACACAAATTATTTAATTACAATTTAGCTTTTGGTAAATACCCGTCCGCCTGTTACTTTTGCGTAGCAGGCGGATTTGTTTATTGTTCAACCTGCTTAAAAATTTTGAACTAATAAACGGGCCCAACTCCAAACACATCTCTAGGATTTGCTACTCGTTATTTTTCTAAATTTTTATTTTTTGATTGGCTTTTGTTTTTCTGTTGTGCAACATATGCGTCGCACATTGGAACTACAAAACCTACTTCAACTTTCCCTACAATAAACCAATTCGTTATCCAATAGTTATTGGATTTGAGGAACGAGAAATCCAACCTCAACTGTCAGGTATCGCAATTAACCAGCATAGCCTTGTGCATTTACGTTTATGTAGTAAAAAAGTGAAATATGAGCATCAGACAAGACCTAGAAAAAAGAATACTCGTAATAGATGGTGCAATGGGCACAATGATTCAGCGACATAAACTACAAGAAGCAGATTACCGTGGCGAAAGATTTGCCAACTGGCACAGCGATGTACAAGGCAATAACGATCTTTTGAGCATCACACAACCAGAAATTATCATCGGTATTCAT
>JAYVNQ010000148.1:0-14472 GCA_043758365.1 Chitinophagales bacterium | reverse complement strand
TTGCTTTACCAGTTATTTTAATTTGTGCAAAAGCCGAGGCAGCCAATAAATTGAGCGTTAATAGCAAACAGAGTGCCTTCCATTTGCTTTGCCTTTGTGGTAGTTTAATCGTCATACTAGCAGTGTTTAATTGTGATTTAGATTATTATAAAACGGTTATATTATGTGTTTTGTATATTTCTAGTAATTCATTTGTGGGGTCTAATTCAGTAATTAAAATATCTACATCGTTAAGACCACAAATTTTTATCCGCTGGTGTGTATTTATTTTTTCAGAAATGGTTAAAAGCACTGTTTTTTGCGATGCTTGCACCATTGCTTTTTTAACTTGTACCACTTCCCAATCGTTATCTGTAATACCGTCTTCATCTATAGCATTTATGCCCAAAAAACATAAATCGGCCTTAATGCTATTTATTTTATTTATTGCCTCGCCACCTACCGTTATTTGCGACCCTTTAGAAATTTTATCGCCTATAAAAATCACTTCAATATTTGGGTGCTGTGCATATTCATAAGCCGCAGGAATACTTCCTGTAAAAAAAGTAGCACGTAAATCCTCTGGTAGCAACCTCGCCATTTCTATCACGGTAGTGCCGCCACTAGTTAGTATAAACATACCATCGTGTATTAAACTAACAGCTTTTTGTGCAATTATTTTTTTACTATCTACTTTGTAAATGTCTGCCCTTAAAAATGAACTATGAAACGATTTGGACAATGCCCCACCATGCACTTTAATAATTTTTCCAATGTCAGATAACTCATTCAAGTCCCGTCTTATAGTATCTTCAGAAACGTTTATTTCGTTACTTAAATCAGATGATAAAACACGGTTGTGAAGATTTATTTGTCTAAGTATTATTGCCTGTCGTTCAGATTTAAGCATCCTATAGTTAATTTTACTATAAATAACTGCATTTATTTGCAGTAAAATTAATAATTTATGCAAACAAATGCAACTTGTTGCATCTTTAGGTACTTTTTAAATAAAATAAATGAACAAAAACATCGCTACGCTTTACGAAATTGCCAAAAAACCGCAACGGCTAATTATTGGTCTAATGAGTGGTACATCGCTTGATGGTTTAGATGTGGCTTTGTGCCGTATTACGGGCAGTGGAATGGCCACTACAATTGAGGTGCTGCAATTTGAAACAATTGCTTATAAAGATAACTTCAAAGCGGCTATAAAAAGTGTGTTTGCTAAGCGAAAAGTTGACCTTGAAAGGCTTTGTTTGCTTAATGGATGGATTGCTGTTCAATATGGTAACATGATAAACCATTGCTTGGCAAAATGGGGTTTAAAAAGTACTGATATTGATACGGTTGCAAGCCATGGGCAAACCATTTATCATGCACCAAAAACCCAACATGGGCTTGATGAATTTGGCAATGGTACACTGCAAATTGGCGATGGTGACCACCTTGCAATAACCACAAATATCATTACCATTAGCGACTTTAGGCAAAAGCATATTGCTACCGGTGGCGAGGGTGCACCATTGGCTGTATATGGTGATTATTTAATTTTTAGTAAGGCTAATGAGAATAGGATAATGCTGAACATAGGCGGTATTGCCAATTTTACTTTTTTGCCGGGCAATTTTGATGCAATACAAGTTTTTAGTACCGATGTTGGCCCTGGTAATACCATCATGGATGCTTATGTTCAGCAATATTTTACTGGTAAATATTATGATGCAGATGCTGCCATTGCCAAGCAAGGCACAATTGATAAAACATTGCTTGATGCACTAAAAGACCATCCATTTTTTGAAGAAAATTTTCCCAAAACAACTGGCCCTGAACTGTTTAATCTTAGCTATTTAGAAGCTGCAAAAATTAAAGCTGGTGTTGTAGATATTTCTCATGTTGATGTAATGGCAACACTGAATACTTTTACTGCCGATAATATTGTAAATGCTTTACAGCAAACCGTTTCAGGCATTAATAATTTTGTTGTTTACACCAGTGGTGGTGGTATGCACAACCTTTTGCTGATGCAAAATATTCAGCAACAATTACCAAATATTATTTTTAAAACTACTAACGATTTAGGTATTAATCCAGATGCTAAGGAAGCAGTTTTATTTGCTATTCTGGCCAATGAAACACTCTGTGGTGGTAATACTTTTTTTGGTAATAGTTTACCTAATGTAAGTACGGGAAAAATTAGTTTTCCAAGGTAATAGGTTCGCATTAATCTATTTCGGTGGTACTTAAATAAAATAACAGCAAATTGCAGCAATCTTTTTAATAAAAAAACTGCTTTCGCAATTTTAATGGTAGCATCAATTAATAAAAATACAATAATCGGTATTGGTTTAGCCATAGCAGCAGCTATTATTTGGTCTGGAAATTTCATAGTTGCCAAAACTGCCGCAACCACCATACCACCAGTTATGCTGTCTTTTTTAAGATGGTTTTTTGCAACGGTTTTAATAGCACCATTTGCTTGGAAAAAATATCAACAAGAAAAGCATATTGTTTGGCAACACAAAAGCTACTTTTTTTTTACAGCTTTTACAGGGTTTACCTGCTACAATGTTTTTTTATATATAGCAGGGCATTACACATCGGCTATCAATTTGGCATTAATTGGTTCATTATCTGCACCAATTTTTGCGGTAGTTATTGGAGCAATATTTTTTAAAGAGCAAGTACCAGTATTACGAATTATAGGCTTGCTACTTTGCGTTATTGGTATTATAATTTTAATTGCAAAAGGCAGTTTAGAAAGGTTAAAAGCTTTTCATTTTGAAATTGGTGATTTGCTAAGTATAGTGGGTGCGCTATGCTTTGCCATTTATAATAATTTAGCCAAACACAAGCCCAAAGGCATTTCTAGTATCAACTTTTTATTTGTGGGTTTTTGTATTGGTACAAGTATCCTTTTTCCAACTATGATTTTTGAGCACCTAATTGTACAAAAGCCTTTACCAATAACACTGTCAGTGGTTGGTACCATTGCTTATTTAAGTATTGGTTGCTCATTTGTAGCCTATCTTTTTTGGAACCAATCTATTCATTTAATTGGGCCTAGCCGTACCGTATTATTTGGTAACTTAATACCCATATTTAGTACCATCGAAGCCGTTATTTTATTGGGCGAAAAGTTTACCAACATTCATATTATTAGTGGGCTTATAGTAATGATAGGGTTGGTAATTGCCAATTTGCCACAGAAAAAACAACCAATTATTTAATGCTAACATCTACCATCATTATACTTTGCTTTGTGGCTTTTGCAGCAGGTTTTGTAGATGCTATTGTAGGCGGTGGTGGATTAATTCAAACGCCAACGTCTATTTTGTTGTTGCCACAATTTCCGGTTGCTACGGTTATTGGCTCATTAAAAATTCCATCATTTAGTGGTACCGCTTTTGCTGCCTACCATTATATTAAAAAGCAACAAGTAGATTGGAAATTATTAGGGGTAATGATGTGCGTTGCAATGATGGCTTCATTTTCAGGCTCACAACTGCTAACAATTGTAAGCAATGGTTTTATGAAACCGCTGCTGTTAGTAGTGCTAGTTTTTGTAGCTATTTACACGTATAGCAAGAAGAATTTTGGGCATCACACTCATAAAAACCATACTGAAAAAACAAAAACCTTATTTGGTATCGGCATTAGCCTAATCATTGGTTTTTATGATGGTTTTATTGGCCCAGGTGCTGGTAGTTTTTTGGTGCTGGCATTTGTAAGTTTAATGGGATACGATTTTTTACATGCTAATGCAAAAGCTAAGATGGTGAATTTGGCTACTAATGCAGGGTCTATTATATTGTTTTTGATAAAAGGAAAAATCATTTGGGCTATTTCAATACCGATGGCTATTTGCAATGCTTTTGGCGGCATAATTGGTGCAAAATTGGCAATTAATAGAGGCAATAAATTTATTAGAATTTTCTTTTTGATAATAATAATAGCAACTTTACTACGCTATGCTTGGGATGTGTTTAAACCATTGATAAAATAATTAATCGAGCCAAAATAGTAAAATAAAATGCCGCTCAGCTTTGTAGTTAAGCAGCGGTCTAAATAAATAATTCACTACATCATTTTCTCACTAGAAACTGGTAAAAAGATGTGTTTCTAAACAAAATGCTGAACGTAAACTATCAGTTGTGCCATATTTACACATACTCTTGCCATCCATAAAATTACCGCTGTAAAACTGTAAACCTGGCTCGTTCGTTAGCACTTGTAACTCAATACCAGTTTTATCGCCAACAACATTTGCTGCTAAGTTGTAGCTCTTACTCTTATTAGCATTCAATACATAATTATGGTCGTAACCTTTACCATTTTTTAGTTGCTCATTGGTATCATTAATTCTAGCACCAATGGTTGTTGCAGTGGTAAAATCGAAAGGAGTATTTACAACAGATTCTGCTTTTCCTGTAGGTATCAATGTGCTATCAACTGGTAAATAGGTGGAAGCATTTACCATTAAGCTATGGTTTAAAATAGTACCACTGCCATTCAAATTAAAATACGCATGATTGGTTAAATTAACAACCGTTGATTTATCTGTAAACGCTTCATAATCCATACGTATTTGATTGTCGTAAGTAACGGTGTAAGTAACTTTTACGTTTAAATTACCGGGATAACCTTCTTCCATATCTTTTGATAAGTAGCTTAATTCCAAAGCAGAATCACCTAATTGTTTGGTATCAAATACTACATAATGAAACCCTTTAACACCACCGTGCAAAGCATTTGGGGCATTGTTTACTGCTAAGCTATATGCTTTGCCATCAATGGTAAACTTACCTTTAGCAATACGATTGCCATAGCGACCAATAGTTGCACCAAAATAGGGTTCCCTTTTATTTAACTTAAAGCTATCAAGGTTATTAAAACCAATAATAACGTCTGTTAACTTACCATTTTTATCTGGTGCTAATAAGCTCACAAAGCGGCCACCAAAATTGGTTAACGCCAATTGCATATTGTTTTTATTTTTCAACACATATAAGTTGGTTTGTTTACCATTTATTATTTGTTGAAATGCTTTGGCATTAGGTATAAAAGCTGTAACGCTATCTAAATTTAATGTTGAATTAGGGTGATTGTTACATGCGGTTGTAAATACAATAATTATCAAAAAAAGTAGGGGAAGGCAAGCTTTCATGCGGTTAGTATTTGTTATGTATTTTTAATGTGCAACGTTATTATTAATTGTCAATAGTACAATTTTTTTACAAAGTCATACAAACCCCTTTTTTAGAAATTTATCTACTAAACTTTGTTTTATGACAAACCATTAGTTTTACAGCTATAAAAAATATAGATGAAAGTTACAGCCGAAGAACTTTTTAATAAATTAGTATATGGGTACAACATTATTGGGCAAAAAGGCACGATTGAATTTACTTTAAAAGGATTAACCGTTGTCGCAGAATCAAGGGATACTATTGGGAATATGTTACAAGAGTGGCTAAAACTTTGGATGCGAACAGAAGGTATTGAATTTGAAGAAATTGATAATACTCAAAACTTCCCAGACTTTTATTTAGATGGGCAGAATACTAAAAATGGACTTTTAGAAGTGAAAGCATTTAATAATGCTAAAGGCCCTGGTTTTGATATTGCTAATTTCGATTCATTTTCAAAATCGCTATTACAGCAATCGTATAGATTGGATACTAACTATTTAATTTTTGGTTATGAAATGATTGGTACTGATATTACAATCAAGAATGTTTGGTTGAGAAAAATTTGGCAATTGACTGGTGGAAGTAAACCATACCCATTGAAAGTCCAAGAAAAGAAAAAGGTGATTTATAATATTAGACCTGTAACATGGTATTCTAAAAAATCTGTGTTTCCGCCATTCAATAGTTTAGAAGAATTTTTAATGGCTTTAAATGAAACAAGGTATGCTTATGCAATTACTCGTCACGAGAATTCAAGATGGCTTAAACAAGTAATTGAAAATTATAAATTACATACTGGCATTGAATTAAAGCTTTCCGCAACAGGTTTGTAAGCATTGAGACTCAATACCAATCTCTCTGCAATAGCTGCCACAACAGGTACAACCACTGTATTGCCTAATAAATCAAATCCATCATCAACACTAACAGGCAACTCAAACCATTCGGGATAACCACAAATTCGTAATCCTTCACGGAGAGTTAGCTTACGTAAACCATTACCATCTGGAACTGTCATCCTTGAAACATCAGTTGCTACTAACGTTGGTGCAACGTCATTTGGGTTCAATATTTTATTAATCCCAAAACTCAGTTTACCTGCAACAATGTTATAACCTTTCGGTAAAGTAATATCCTGCTTACGAGACTTTTTTATGCCCATTTCAGTTATTTCGGTTACTAAAGCTTTGGGATGTTCAAATTTTATATAATTTTTTGCCACTAAGTCATCAAGTAAATCTTGAAGATTTGGCCTATCGAAGAATGACCGTATTTGCTGCAATGTCAATGGCATTCCGTCCATCCATTCTATACCATGTTGTAAAGCCCATTTCTTTTTGCGTCTTTCTTTAAAAAGCTTATTAAGTAAAAGGTATTGTTCTGTTGAAATAGAGCCTTTTAATTCAATATCCCAGCTATGTATATTATTGTCGCCACCACGTTTGTCCTTAATTGATTTACCATATAAATCCTGCATTACAAAATTCTTCAACAAAAGCTTAGTAAGCTTTGTATCTGTAAGGGGTTGCCCGCTTTCTAATACTTCACTCAAAATTTTTCGTTTTCTTACAAAACCAAAAACATTAACATACTCGTTTAAAGTACCAATCATGAAAATTCTTTTGCGTATTTGCGGTACCCCGAACTCTTCCGAATTAAAAATATTCCACGATACTTTATAGCCTAGTTCTTTAAGATTATAAAGAATTGTTTTCAGCGTTCTTCCTATTTTATCGCCTTTTTTCTCTAAGTCATGTTTAACCAATCCTTCAACATTTTCGAGTATAAAACCGTAAGGTTTTTTTGCTTGAAGGATTCTTTCAACTTCAAAAAATAGGGTGCCTCTAGTATCTGCAAAGCCATGCCGCTTACCGCTAGCACTAAAAGGTTGGCATGGAAACCCCGCTAATAAAAAATCAAAATCTTCAATAGATGAAGCATCAATTTTTGTAATATCGCCTTGTATGGAATGCAATGGAAAATTATGCTCTAAACACTTAATGGCGTAAGGTTTAATTTCGGATGTTAATACACATTCTGTTTCATAACCTGCTTGCTGAAAAGCAGTTTCCAATCCCAATCTTAAACCACCAATTCCTGCAAATAAGTCAATAAATTTAATCTTAGGCATGTCTATTTTCTTAGGGTTTAAAAATAGTTTTAGTAATAATCACTACTAAATCAATTTATCAACACTTTAATTCATCTTCTTTTTCAAGGTAGTAACCTGCTCTTGCAAATTACTAACCATGCCAGCTAGTTGGTTTACATCCCACCGTTGTACAAGGTTTGCTTTTTGTAAAATGTAAACCGCTTTCCAAACTTCCAGTACATCTTCTTCACTTACATTGTAGGGTTCGTAAATTGGGTTATCGCTTACCAAAGTGAGTTTATTTTTTAAACGGTTATTTTTCATAATTCGTTTATAAACCACCCCTTCGTTTTTTGATAGCACGATGTAACTATTGCTGTTTTTTACATCTTCAAGGGCTTCAATTTTTTCGCCAACAATTACACTGCCACTTGGTGTTGGTAACATGCTATCTCCAATAATTTCAAAAGCACGATATTGACCTGGTGCCAACATTGGTAGTGTAAAAGTGTTCAGTTCATCTACAAAATCTGGATCGGCATAACCTGCCAAATAACCAGCGGCAGCTTTTACTGGCACAAACTGAATATCAACACTTTGAGCAGCCATTTTTAGTTTACGGCGTTGCTCAACATAGCTGCTACCTTTAACTTCAGTTAAATCTTTCAACAGCAATTCATCTAAACTTAGCTTAAAAATATTACACATGCTTTCAAGCACATCTAAACGTGGTTCTGCACGTTCTTCCTCGTAGGCACCAATAAGCGAACGCTTAATGTTTAGCTTGTTAGCGAATTCCTCTTGTGTCCACCCACGAAGCTTGCGGAGGTAGCGAAAGTTTTTGCCGGCGTAACTCATAACTAATTGATTTAGCTGCAAATTACTAATTAATTTAGTTTTACCAAATTTTATTTTATTTTAGTTTGAGAATTATAAAAAAATTATACAAATTAGAGATTGTTTGTACTGGTGCGTAAGGGATGATAGTGGAAAACCCACAGCCGCCGCAGGCAGCGAGGATTTGGAACGGACAGCCCGGCCGCCACAGGGTGGGACGCCAAACGCATATCTTATTCATTTTATTGGTTGATTGTTTCATTAGCAAACAATAGCGCTAATCATTTTAAGCACCGTCATTTTTTATAGGCTTAATGCCTATATTGCCAAACTAATTATCTGTTTAATGAAACAAAATAAATTGACCACCGCTATTGTTATAGCCATGATTTTGGGTATTATAGTTGGCTATATAATCCACACTTTTTTTGCTTCCGAAACGATTAGTGCATTTGCCAAAAACATAAAACTTTTGGGTACTATTTTTATAAGGTTGGTAAAAACCATTATTGCACCATTGGTATTTACAACTTTGGTGGTAGGTATTGCAAAACTAGGCGACCTTAAAACGGTTGGTCGTGTTGGTGGTAAAGCCATGTTGTGGTTCTTCTCAGCATCGTTAGTAAGTTTATTAATTGGGATGATTTTGGTGAACTTATTGCATCCTGGTACTTACATAGATTTAACACAAGCGGATAACTCTGGCTTGAAGGATTTGATGAGCAAAACATCTGAATTTTCGATGCAAAAATTTGTTGAACACATTGTGCCTTCGAGTGCATTTGAAGCAATGGCAAATAATGAGATTTTACAGATTGTTGTATTCTCAATATTTTTTGGTATTGCTGCTGCACATCTTGGTGAGTATGCGAAACCAGTAGTTAAAACGTTGGATGTAGCTGCACACATCATTTTAAAAATTGTTGGGTTCATTATGAATTTTGCCCCTGTTGGCGTGTTTGGAACATTGGCCGCAGTGGTTGCTGAAAAAGGGGTAGGTATTTTTAAATTTTACTTTATTTACTTCTCATATTTTGCATTGGGTATTGTTTGTTTATGGGCCTTAATGTTGCTGATTGGTTTTTTTGTTTTAGGTAAACGTTTACCAGTTTTGTTAAGGCATATTGGTAATCCGTTGTTAATTGCATTTAGCACTACTAGTAGCGAGGCTGTTTTTCCTAAACTAAGCGAAGAATTAGAACGTTTTGGTTGTAACAATAAAATTGTAGCCTTCATTTTACCACTCGGCTATTCGTTTAATTTAGATGGTAGCATGATGTATATGACTTTTGCTAGTTTGGCTATTGCACAGGCTTATGGCATTCACCTAGATATTCCTACACAGTTAACCATGTTATTAGTGCTAATGCTTACCAGCAAAGGCATTGCGGGTGTACCAAGGGCATCGTTGATTATTGTTTTGGCTACTTGCTCAATGTTTAAAATACCCCCGGAAGGGGTGGCTTTAATATTACCGATTGACCATTTTTGCGATATGCTTCGAACAGCTACCAACGTACTTGGCAATGCTTTGGCAACAAGCGTGGTAAGTAAATGGGAAGGATCACTAGAACATGTGAAACAACCTTAAAATTGTATTTTAGGATTATAATTTTAAAATCACTCATGAAAAAAATTATTGGTTTTAGCACTCTATTATTATTGGCATCAATTGCTTGCTTTTCGCAAGCCGATTCGTTTCAAGTTAAAATCAGTAATCAATACGAAGGCGAAATAAGCAACGCCTCTATTATGGTGCTAAAAACTGGTGAAGTAGCCACTACTAATGAACATGGTTTGGTAACACTAAAAGCAGCCCTTAACGACTCTATAAAAATTGTAAAAGATAATTACGACACAGCAGCTATTGCTATACAAAACATTAAAGGGCAAACCACAGCTGTTGTAAAAAAGAATTTTACTTGGAAGGATTTAATTACCCCAATGTTCTACATTATAAACGGAGGACTATGGATGATTTTATTGATAATTTTTGCAGAAACAGGCTTGTTTATTGGCTTCTTTTTCCCAGGCGATTCACTATTATTTATTGCAGGTATTTTTAGCGATAAACTAGCGGCTTCTTTATTTGATACCGGTAATGTTTGGTTGAATTTATTGCTAATTATTGGGCTAATAACTGCTGCTGGTATACTTGGCAACTCAACTGGTTATTGGTTTGGGAAACGTATTGGGCCTACTATGTTTCATTGGAAAGATAATCTGCTTTTCAAGAAAAAATATCTTCACCAAGCACACGATTTTTACGAAAAATATGGTGGTGGCGCAGTTGTATTTGCAAGATTTATTCCCATCGTACGCACTTTTGCACCAATAGTTGCGGGCATTGTAGAAATGGATAAAAACAAGTTCCGATTCTATAATGTTATTGGCTGTATCGCATGGGTTAGTAGCATGGTTTTAGGTGGTCATTTTCTACAACAATGGATTTTACAACAATTCCATTTCGATTTAAAACAACATCTAGAAATAATTGTGATAGGTATTGTTTTGATTACAACTGCACCAGTTATAATTAAGTTGGTTTTCGGTAAAGTAAAATCATCATTTCACAAATAAAACGCCATGACAAAAAAGGAATATGGTATTTTATCATTGCCTGTAATTGTTGGCTCACTAGGTTTTTTTGTTGACATTTACGATTTGCTGCTTTTTAATATTGTTCGTAAAAAAAGTATTCACGACTTAAATGTACCCGATGCTGTTGCCAAGGAATTTGGCGAAAGTGTGGTAAGTTGGCAAATGCTGGGGCTAGTTATTGGTGGTATTTTATGGGGCATGTTAGGCGATAAAAAAGGTAGAAAAAGCGTACTCTTTGGTTCTATCATTTTGTATTCTGCCGCAACTATTGCAAATGGTTTTGTAACCGATATAACGCAGTATACTATTCTTCGTTTTATTGCTGGTTTGGGGCTTGCTGGCGAGTTGGGTGCAAGTATTACATTGGTTAGTGAAATGCTACCAAAACACAAACGGGGCATTGGTGCTTCCATTATTGCAACAAGTGGTGTTTTTGGTACTATTGCAGCTTATTTTGTATATTCTTTAAGTGGTGAAAACTGGCGTTTGTGTTATTTTATTGGCGGCGGTATGGGCTTTTTATTACTCTTTTTACGGGTTGGTGTTTTAGAAAGTAGTATGTACGATGCTGCAAAAAGCAAAGTGCAAATGGGAAATTTTTGGATGATGTTCACCAGTCGTGAACGTTTTTTTAGATATCTACGTTCTATTTTAATTGGCTTGCCAGTTTGGTTTGTAATCGGGGTTTTAATTAGTTTTTCAGATGAATTTGCGAAGCGTTTTGGTATTTCAAATTTCAATCAACCCAAGGCATTAATGCTACAATATGTGGCTTTAACCTTCGGCGATTTAGGGGCAGGGTTATTTAGCAACTATATCAAAAGCCGTAAAAAAACGCTGTTTATTTACTACGCAATAATCTCAATTTTTATAGCCTTATTTTTTGTATTAAAAGGTGGCGGCAATGCAACTAATATGTATTTGTTGTGCATGGGCCTTGGTTTTGGTTCTGGTATTTCGGTATTGTATATTACCATGAGTGCAGAACAATTTGGTACTAATTTACGAGCCACTGCTGCTATTTCTATTCCTAATTTGGTACGTGGTTTTTTACCTTTAATATTGTTATTGTTTAAGTTTTTACGAAGCAATGCCATATTAAACGACTACGTTACGGCTGCCTGGGTTACAGCTATAATTGTGGTTGTAACAGGTTTAATTGCAGTTATTTACACCAAGGAAACTTTTGCAAAAGATTTAGATTTTATAGAAGGATAGGAATACGGATGACAAGGATAAAAGAGATAACTGCGGATTTATTTGATCCTAAGAAAATATAAAGAATCTGTTTTTAATCAGTTCAAATCCGTGTTATCCGTGTTGCCATAAATACAACAATCATGACACAACAACACAAACAATTCGGTATCATCTCAATTCCTGTAATAGTAGCGGCATTGGGCTACTTTGTTGATATTTATGATTTGCTATTATTTACCATAGTTCGTGAACCAAGTCTACAAGGCTTAGGTGTTGATTTAACTAATAAGGTAGCGGTATTAGCAGCAAGTGCTAAAATTATTAATTGGCAAATGATAGGCTTGTTAATTGGCGGAATATTATGGGGAACAATTGGTGATAAAAAAGGTAGATTAAGTGTGTTGTTTGGCTCAATTGCTATGTATTCTATTGCCAATTTTATTACTGGTTATATACAATCAGTAGAACAATATGCTTGGGCAAGATTTGTTGCAGGCATTGGTTTAGCTGGCGAATTAGGTGCAGGTATTACTTTAATAAGTGAGCTATTGCCAAAAAATAAACGAGGTATCGGTACATCATTAGTAGCTGGTATTGGCTTGTTTGGTGCTGTGTTTGCATACTTTACTTACAAGGGCACAAACGATTGGCGGTTGTGTTATAAAATAGGTGGTGGCTTAGGAGTTGTGTTATTATTACTACGAATTTCAGTAGCCGAAAGTGGCATGTTTACACAAACAAAACAACAGAATGTACAACGTGGTAATTTCTTTATGTTTTTTAATAATGGCAAGCGTTTTAAAAAGTACGTACTAGCAATTTTAATTGGCCTACCTACTTGGTACGTGATAGGTATTTTGGTAAATTATAGTAATCGTTTTGCTAAAGAATTTTATGGCGAAAACCATGTAGAAAGTGGTAAAGCTATTATGTATGCCTATGTTGGTATTGCCTTTGGCGATATTTTGATAGGTTTTCTAAGTCAATATTTGCAAAGCAGAAAAAAGGCATTGTTTTCTTTTTACACCCTTTGCATAGCTGCATTATTTTTATTTTATAGCAGCTTTAATAATAGCGATGAAAGGATTTATCTTATCTGCGGCCTACTAGGGTTCTCATCAGGTTTTTGGGCCATTTTTGTTACTATGGGTGCAGAACAATTTGGTACAAATTTGCGAGCCACTGCAGCCACAACTATACCAAATATGGTTCGTGGTACACTGCTATTAATTAATCTTTTATTTTTAGATTTATTTCAAAAAAGCTGGGGTCTTTCATTAACCAAAAGTGGTATTATAACTGGCGTAATCGTAATGTTAATTGCTTTAATCGCAGCATATTTTACAGAGGAAACTTTTCATAAAGATTTGAATTATGTAGAAGAATAAAGCGAAATACACCCATTATTTATCTAAGTAAAAATTATATGAAACACATACTCAGCTTATGCTTTGTTAGTTTAATGCTACTAGTTGCACAAGCCCAAACTACTACTATTATTTTGTTGCGTCATGCAGAAAAAGATATTTCACAGCAGTTTAATATAGCCAAGTCCGATCCGCCTTTAACCGAAGCTGGCCAAGCTAGAGCTAAGCAATTATTGCTTGTGTTAAATGCTTATCAACCTGATGTTTTTTATACCACTAATTTCATTCGTACCAAAGCGACCATCATTCCTTTGGCTCAAAAATTTCATAAAGAAATACAACTTTATGATCCTTCTAAATTAAAAGAATTTACTACAGAAATTCAAGCTTTAAAAGGTAAAACAATAGTCGTGGCCGGCCATTCTAATACAACACCAGCTTTGGTGAATTTATTATTAAAACAAGATAAATATCA
The DNA here is from genome assembly GCA_043758365.1 of Chitinophagales bacterium. Taxonomy (GTDB): domain Bacteria; phylum Bacteroidota; class Bacteroidia; order Chitinophagales; family Chitinophagaceae; genus Parasediminibacterium. Next base: position 729 of record JAYVNQ010000148.1, on the reverse strand, counting down.
ATCTCTGCCAGATAATGGTTACAATAAATTTTGGATAGTAACAATTACCGATGGCGTTGCAAATGAAAAGGTAGTCGAGTATTAAAATAAGTCATTTTTTATCTATTTTTTAGAAGCTAAACTGTATTATTTCCATTCGGCAACTGTCCCGCTTTACGTTCCAAGTCCTCGTTCCGCTTCGCTGCACTGTGGGCTTTTCACTGCAATCGGGGCTAGGTTTTCAACAATAGAATATATTGCAGCCATGGTAATTTTCAATTACAAAATAATAGTTACTTTATTAAAGCAGGTTCATCATCAGTATAATCAACCTTCAAAATGTCTCTACAAATAATCTTAAAAAACATTTGTTAGATAAATAATTACGGCTACTTTTGGCACACAATGAAAAACATACTGACAAATACTCGATTTTACTTTTTCTTTTATTTCTACTTTACACAAAGTAGCCGGGTAGTATTTGTAAAAGCGTAGCAAAAAACTAACAATCACAAATAAAAATACAATCCCGGCCTAGTAGGTTGGGATTTTTTTATGTTATGGCAATATCTGTTTCAATTCAAGGTTACGAAGGCAGTTTTCACCAAGTGGCTGCACAGCAATATTTTGGTAAAGAGGTAACGGTAATTACTTGTGCCACTTTTAGAGAAGTTGTAAAAATAGCAAGTAACAAAAAGCTAAGCAATGGTGCAGTAATGGCCATTGAAAACTCAATTGCTGGTAGTATTT
>JAYVNQ010000147.1:0-14519 GCA_043758365.1 Chitinophagales bacterium | reverse complement strand
CTAAGACCTCTGAAAACATTGGGTTTCTTACTTTGTGTTGCCTTGCTGCAAAAGATATAATTTATTGATATTCAACAAACTAAATTCAAAACAACTTCTTAATAAAGCACTAGAAAATAATATTGAACGTCCAGTTTTATTTCCAAAAGCCCATTTTTTTTATAAACGTAATCAGGTCATTTGCCATTACTTCATGGTCTTTTATAATTGGGTGGCCAGATGTGCCTTTGTAAGGAAAAAAATGGGTGATCATTTTTTTATCGTTAAATGTAGCAACAGCAGTATTAATATAGCTAGGCCATTTTGAGCCTTCTTTCGTTGCATCCATATCGCCTAAACAACAAATTATCTGTGCGTTAGGATACTTGCTGCGAATGGATTGTAGAAAATTTTTGTATGCCGAAATAATAAATTCTTCTGAAGGTTTTGTAGTACCAAATTTTGCTTTAAACTGTGCATTAGCGGGCATATTCACTATCCAGCTATCATTCTGAAATAAATTGATTACTACAATATCTGGTGCGTATTTTTCAAAATCCCATTTACTGTTTGGGTCACTTGGGTTAAGCCTATCATAAATATCGGGCATTACTTCAGGAAACCAACTTACCGTTATTCCAATACCACTTTTAGCTGTGCAATGATATTGTGCATTGAAATGCCTTGCCGTAATAGCACCGTAGGCTCTATAATTATTAAAAAATTCAGGGTCGCCAGAGTTATTGCTATTGTTTTCTGCACCGTGGCCACAAGTGATGGAATTTCCAAAAAATTCAATCTTACGTTTAGGTAATTTATTGGCCATTAAAACCTTAGCAGTTGCATCTAATTCAAAGCCAAAAAAATGAGTAGTAATAAAGTCAGTATTAGTTACTTTAAATAATTGAATTGTATGTTTACCATCGGATAAATTAGTAGCTAAATCGTACAGTCTTTTCTCCTTGTTTATTCTAATTTTTATAGCATCATTACCATTACCATCAATAATAACGTAATAATAATTATTGCCTTTATCGTCTGATAGTAGGGCTTTCGCCGATTTTGTGTTAGTTACATTTATTGTAACACTGGTACCTGTCCAATAAATTTCTGCACAAGAATCGGTAAAACCAACACGACCCATATAACTCAAATGCATATCATTTGAAGCAATAAATTTCCCTTTAATTTCTTGTGAAAAACTATATGAAAAATAGAATAAAAAAACAATTAGTAAGGATCCAATTCTGTGAATCATTCTATGAATTTTTTATTGATAGATTTAACTACAATATTCTAATTTTTATACTCCTAAAACTTGCAGCATTGCCATGGTCTTGCAGTAAAATTCTACCAGCCTTTGCTTCGCCAAAGTTTGGCCAAACATGGTATTTGCTTATTGCCACCAAATCTCTAAAAGCTTGTGAGCCTCTATCATATTCAAGCACTTTTATGCCGTTTAAATAATGCACTACATGGTTATTAGGATAGACTATAATTCTTCCATTATTCCATTCGCCTGGTTGATTAATGAAGCGTTTTTCTTTTTTAGCAGTAATTAAATCGTACAACGAAGCAAGTGTTCTATTACCATCTTTTCCAAGTTTTGCATCGGGGTGTACTGAATCATCTAACACTTGAAACTCAAGCCCAATAGCAGATGCATTACTTTTTTCTTGAAGTGTGACAAAATATTTTACACCACTATTACCACCTTTGGCAATCTTAAAATCAAAGCTCAAATCAAAAGCAGAAAATTGTTTTGTGGTTACAATATCACCACCATATTTACTTTCTGAGCCACCATGTTCTTCTACACCAATAACACCCTCTTTTACAAACCAACCTTTATCGGGGAAACTGTCTCTAAAAGCACTTTTCCATCCCTTTGTACTAACGCCGTCAAACAGCAAATCCCAATTATTCTTTTTTTCAAAAACCGATAACTGGTTCGGTATTCTATTAGCAACATAAATATCTTTTGGAACATCAAGCGTAGATTGAGTTGCAGACTTTATGCGAATATTTTTCCAGTAAATTTTTTCACCTGCTAAACTCGCATTAGTAATGGCATGAACTTGCAATGCTATGATGCCTTTTTTATCAACTGTATCAATAACAATTGCAGCGGCTTTTCCATTTATCCAAGTACGAATATTATTACCAACACATTCAATTTTTACCTTATTGTATTCGTTTAATTTAAAAGCATTTTGAGCTGATGGATTTAAAGATAAAGGATACAGCCATCCTCTTCTTGCCTCGTCATAAACTCCACCAGTCCATTGCCTTGATGATGGGTCTAATTCATATTGATAACCGTAGACTTTCCCTTTGCCTTTATTGCCAGTAGCATCGTATTGGCTACGGAATTGAATACCAGAATTAGAAGTAGTGTCTTCAATTTTTACTTCCAGTTCCAATACAAAATCGCCATATTGTTTCTCTGTTATTAAAAAACTATTGGGTGATGATGGGACAGTTTTACCAACAATAGCGTCGTTTTCAACTGTATAAGAAGCAGTGCCTGCCACTTGTTTCCAACCCTTCAAAGTCTTACCATCAAAGAGGTTTACCCAATTGGATTGCGCAAAAACTTGTGTAGTATAACCGAAAGGAAAAACAGTAAGGAATGTTAAGAAAAGATACTTTTTCATATTTGCAAGTTGATTTTAAATTGGCAATTAAACATTACTTTTTGCAATTGAATATGTGACAGCTAGTATAACTGACCGCATAAATTGCAATGCAAGTGTGGCAATTTATTGCAGATTTATTTGTTTTACAAATATTAAAATGTGCCACTAAAAAATTAATCATGGCATGTTTTGTATATTGTAAATGAGTTTAATTAAAGGATAATAATACATAAAAACTAGTCAGATGCCACCACTGCTAGCTTGGTACCGCTAGCATTTACAGCTAGGCGAGTAATGCTTTTTAGAAGTAAAATATCAGCATCCATTTTAATTTTTTCCCAGCCTTTATTTTCTTGCAGCCTATTGTAAAAAATATCTTTACCATCACTCATTACTATCAAATTCTTGTTAATCCAACTTACAAATTCGCCACTACCTATTGTTTTTAAAATAGTTGATATTTGAAAAGTATTCAAGTTAATTTTTTTAATCATGGTATTGTTTGAATCACTTTTATCAATAAAGCCAACAGCATTTTCGCCAGCTATTTTTTGTATACTTCTTCCAGGATTAATAATAATCATTTTATCTGCTTTAGTTGCCAAGTTTATATAACGAAGGGAATTTTTTCCACTTTTGCCTAAAACAAAAACTACCAATTGCTTGCTATCAATCCAAGTGTGATAACCAACTACTAAACTATCTATAATTACAATTGGCCTTCCGCCACCAATTGGGTATTTTATTAGAGATTGTGTGACATTCTGCTTGCCGACATTTTTACCAAAAATGCAGGAAACATATTTCCCATCAGGGGTTACAGTAGGCGAGTATTCACCTTCGGGAGTATTTGTAAAAAGATTGGTTTTTTTTGTGCGATAATCGTAGGTTTTAATTTCTGTATTACCAAAGGAATCTATAGCAGAAGTATAATAAATTAAAGAACCTTTTGGTGAAAAAGAAGGCTGATTGTCATACCCTTTACGGTGGGTAATATTGACAGGATTTGATAAAGAAATATTCTCATTGTTTATTTTCATATCAAACAGATAAATATCTGTAGATGGCTGAGCATAGGAAAACATGGATTTTAGGCAAATAATTAGACAACAAATTTTTCTCATACATTTTTTATTAGGAAATAGTTTTAAAAAGTTCAGTCTCGCACATCCATAAATTTTTTAGCCATAACCAATGCATAAACCAATCATGGTATACAGATTTTTTTATAACTATTTAGATTTGCCCAAATATTTATTTAACCAAGAAATCCAAAGTTTATCTCTATCCATTTGTGACACAGGATCACTTGCATTATGTGCTGGAATTGGCCATGCATAAAACTTCGTTTCAACGCCATTATCTTTTAAAGTATGAAAGAGCTTGTATGATTGCGTTATAGGCACTCTTGGGTCTGCTGTGTTTGCAAGTATCAACGTCGGCGCCTTGATATTTCTAGCTTCTGTTATCGGAGATTGCTCAACGTACTTTTGCATATTTGTTCCTAACCACGGAGAGCCTCCTATTGCTGCACCACGACTAATATTAGCATCGCCAATATTATACTGATCTACCCAATCTGTAACGGCTGCGCCAGCAACAGCGGCCTTCCACCCATCGTAATGACCCGCTAACCAAACTGTCATATAACCGCCATAAGACCACCCACTTACTGCAATGTTAGATGTGTCAATCATACCGGTTTTTTTTAATTTAGCCAATCCTGTCATTACATCTCTTCCAGGACCAGCACCTGCATCTTTAACAATGGCTATTTTATAAGCACTACCTAAATTATCACTGCCTCTGTAGTTAGGTTCAAAAACAAAATAGTTTTCATTGGCAAGTAATTGAGAAAACCGAGAGAAATTTTCTACCGAGGCTGCATTCGGACCACCATGAACAACCAATACAAGTGGATATTGCTTGCCTTTTTGATAGTTAACAGGATATGTTATAATACCACAATGCTTATACCCTTCATTCTCCCAATACATCGTTTCAGTCTTGCCTAATGTCATTGCTTTTACTTCTTTGTTAAAATCAGTAAGCTTAATAGGCTTTGCTTTTGGATTTGATAAAAAATAAATTTCCGATGGCTGACTAGGCTCTGATCCCACAAACGCAATACTTTCATTTTTTCCAACAGATGCATCAATCCAAAATGACCACGAAGGAGATACAGCGCCAAGGTCTATTTTTGAAGCTTTTCCATCTAAATTTTCAATCCACAAGGAAGTCTTATTATCGTCATGCCCACCAATTAAAAGGCTTTTGCCATCAGGCATCCAAATGGTACGATAAATATCTCTGTTTAACGATGCCGTAATATTTTTTCCTTCGCCACCATTTGCAGAAGCTACATATATTTCATTTATATCTGAGTTGGAACTACCTTTTTTATACCAGTATGAAATAGAATTACCATCGGGTGAAAACGAAGGATAGGATTCAAATTGATTTCTTGAGGTTACTGATTTAATACTACCATCAGATATTGACACTACTTGCACCGTTCTATATTGTGCATCGCCTGAATACGGAGTTGTTACTTTTACAAAGGCAAGAGATTTTCCATCAGCACTCCATGATAACGGTGACGAAGGCGGACCAGGCAAAATAGTTACTGGTAAACTCCAACTACCAGAAGTAAGCTTTTTTTGTTCGCCATTTTCTACATTAACCAACGAAATATGAGAAGAATTTGGTTGACTGCCGATGAACATATCATTATTACCGACCTCAAAAAAAGAATGTCCTTTTTCAATCTCAGCCTTATTTGCTGGCTCATCTTGTGCTACATATGCAATTGAACTACCATTGGGGTTCCAGGCATAATGCTGCACGCCTTTAGGTGCTTTTGTTAACTGCTTCGCTTCACCTCCACGCATAGGAAGTACAAAAATTTGATTAGCCACATCTTTACCTGTACCAGTTCTAGCAAGAAAAGCTAGATAGTCTCCCGAAGGTGACCACCTAGGCTGCGAAGCTGTTGGCCTGTCCTGCGTTAACAACGCTTGCTTTCCTGTTGCTATGTCTATAGAAACAAGTTCCGTATTAAATTTATTTTGCTGCAAGTCTGGCTTGGAGACTACAACAACAATACTTTTTGTATCTGGAGATATTTGTGGGTCGCTCAGCCCTATCAGTTTTGTTACATCAGCAAGTTCAAACTTTTTCTGCTCAAATGAATGAAGAGGGATACTTACAAGAAAAGTAAGAATTACGGGGGTTAATTTTTTTAGTAGCACTTTTTTAGGATTTTAGGGTTAAAAGTTTTTACAAGCTTACATGGAAACAAGCAAGTTTTTTAGCTAGTGGGAAATTAAAAATTCCGTCTGCCTGCAATCGCAGCAGGTTGAAAACAAATGTACAAGTTAAGTGGCAAAAGTTTATAGTAGAGTTATTGGTGTTAAAAACAAAAGCTGATTATTAAACGTTGAGCTTAAACTGCTTTTGAAAGTAGACTACAATGACACCTTATGAGCCAATATTTTAGAAAAAATGAAAGGTCACTAAAACTGTTTCTGAGGACTTAAGGCAAATAAAATTGAAAAAATACTTTTCTTTCACCATTTATTTTGTGGGTTGTATGGTAGATAAATCAAATTTCTTAAACTTGGCAATAATGGCTTTAGCAATGATCATATTCCCTTTATCTGAAGGGTGTAAACCGTCATAAGTAAGGTTAATAGCTTCCTTTGGGTAGGGATATTCGTCGGTTGCAGGATGAAAAGATTTTCCAACAAATTCTGGATATTTATAATTGACATATTTACTAGAAATGGAATCCTTTAATCGCTTGAAATGGACCATATTTTTAACCTGCAATAACCTATTGTGATACAAATCAACAACAGGAATATTTTCATACTCACCAATCGAATCGATAGCATTTGCAAAAGCTTCCAAGTATTGACCTTTTTTTGGATTATATGAACCGAAAGCATTATTTTGAGTATTGTTGATATAAACAAAATCGCCACGCTGCATAGGCGTTATTAATAATATTTTTGCCTCTAAATTTAAACTACGAATTTTATTAATGATGATACGAAATGAGCCATATACAGAACTGTTCCCGTTATTAATTTTATAATCGTTTAGGCTTCCAAGCGTACGCCCCTGCCACCAGTCATTTGTTCCAAGAAATATTGAATATACATCCGCTTTAGTCAACTTTAAACTATCAATCCTTGAAGCTATATTTCCAGATGTCCAGCCATTATAGCCGTGATTAATATAATGCCAATCAGGTAGCCCATTTACAACATTAGTAAGATAACCTTTTGTGACTCGATTCCCGGTTTCGTTGAGGTGATTGTTCAGATAAGTGATTGAATCACCAATTGCAACCCAGCTTACTTCTTTCTTTCTGAACGAGCTAAATAAATACACAAAGGTTAATACGGCAAGCGATTGCTTAAATAATTTCATAAAAAATAAGGGGCATTTATTTATAGAATCACATCAATCATCATTAAATACTACTATTCTACTATAAACTAGTACTAGCTTAAGCTACAGTTGTTATTCAGGCTGCACAAAAATTAATCGCATTTACTTACAAAATAATTCTTTTACCCATTGCAGCCGAACGTTTTGCTGCATCTAATATTTCCATTACAATCATATTATATTTTAATGATGACTGGTCATCCGTTCCCGAGATTTTCTTTTGAAGGACTGCTGTTAAATAAACCATCGCATCATTTATAGGTGCAATCAATGGTTTAGCTGTTTTCTCACCTTTAATATTTTCTTGCATTCGGCTAACAATATTCTTTCCATCTAATGCATGCAAATATCCTTTTTGCCCAAAGACTTCCAAATCTTTAATAGAAAATGGCCAATTCCATGAGGCTTCAATAAGGCCTGTTGCTAGTGGATATTCCAGAATAATAGTTGCATCATCATCCACTTTAGGATAAATAGCAGGCTTGTAATGTCGGGCAACTGCTGTTACTGCAATTGGTTTAATACCTTGCATTAGCCATGTCATTAAATCGGCACCATAACAGCCAAAATCATTCAGTGCACCGGCACCATTTAGAATCGGATCAGTCAACCAGTTTAAAAATTCTGGAGTGCAACCAATTTCCTTTGGACCTTGATGCCCATCATGAACCACCATTTTTTTAATTTGTCCTATACTGTCTTTGGTTACTGTATTGTAAACATCAAAGTAAGAGGCATACCAGGTCGTTTCATAGTTGGTTAATACCTTTATATGATATTTATTAGCTAATAATTCAATCCGCTTCGCTTGTATTAAGGTTGCAGCCAATGGCTTTTCTACCATGACGGAAATGCCCAAAGGAGCACATATTTCAACAATTTCTATATGCTTTCCTACAGCATTATATCCCAATACAGCATCAGGTTTTTTTTGTAATATCAGCTTCTTGAGGTCAGTAAAAAACAAAGAGTCGGGAAGGTGATAAAGTAGGCGATATTTTTCGTGTAATTTTTTATCAGGCTCTGCAATACCAACAATATTTACTACACCTTTATTATACTGATTTAAAATACCATGAATATGATTATGAGTTAATCCAGCGACCACAACCCGAATCGGTTGCTGAGCAAAGATGCTATTACAAATACACGTAACTAATAAAATGAGGATGCTTTTTTGAAGTAAGGAACGGGAAACCTTTGTATTTTGGGTATTCATCAGCAAGAATAGGTTTATTTATATCCTAAATCTACCACAATAAGTTAAGCAATCTTGCTTTCTGTTATTATTACTTTTAGTTTTTTTAATTTATTTAATAACACCAAACTACCCATTGGCAGAAACTATAAGGATGACTTTATAAGTAGGTTTGAGTTGAAGTAGTATAAAATAAGGGTACATCAGAAGCTCCGTAAAAATAGGGGCCAATAAAAATGGTTTGGCGAAATAGAAAAATACATTCTAATGTTTATGCCTTCGCTTTATAATTCCGCCCGATGCTTCTTTGATAGTACTGGCAAAAACAAAAGCCTGAGGGTCGGATTTATAGACGAGATTTTTTAATTTTCTTAGTTCAAGCCGGTTAATTACGGTAAAGATGATATCACAATCACTACTGACCTCAAATTTCCCGGGAAGAAAGCCTCTTTCGCCTTTGTAAATAGTAATACCTCTGCCAAGATTATTAACAAGTTGGTATTTAATTACTTCACTTTTTCCAGAAATAATTGTTACGCCTGTATACGCTTGAATACCTTCCACAACATAGTCAATACAACGTGTGGCGGCAAAGTAGGTGAGTATTGAGTACAATGCACTTTCAATGCTAAATACATAAGCGGCTATACTAAAAATAATAAGATTAATGCCAAGTATAATTTCTGTAATGGTGAATGATGTTCGTTTTAAAGTATATAGTGCCAGCACTTCCATTCCATCTAATGCAGCGCCAGCACGCATTACTAATCCAATGCCAATACCAAGGAAAACCCCACCAAAAATTGACATCAATAGTTTATCGTGTGAAAAATTATGGGAAAAAATATTATGGAAAAAATATAAACAGATACTCAATAGTACAATACATGCAAGTGTCCAGATTGCAAACCGCTTGCTTACGGTAAAATAGCTGAGTATTATGAATGGCAGGTTTAAAGCAATAATAAGTAATGAAGAAACATGATGGGTACCTTGTATTAAAAGGTAAATACCAGTGATGCCGCCATCAATAAGTTGATTTGGTAATAAGAAAAAATTTATTGCAATACCAGCTAATAATATACCTGACAATATTAAAAAAATATCTTGTAATAATTCGCCGATTTTATTGCCTTGATTAACGGCTATTGAAGATGCTATTCTTACTTCAATTTCTGCAAGTGTACTTATCTTTTGTTGTTCATATAGATTAATGGCAGTATCTGTAAAATAAGTATGTTTAGATAAAAATGCTGCTTGTTGTACATCCCACTCAGCCTGTGTTTTTAAAGAACCTAGTTTTTTATACTCGGTAAATAGTTTTTCTGCATTGGTAAGATAGTGTTCGCCACCGAGGTAGTGTAGGTCAGCATCGCAAAGTATTTTTGAAAGATGGTTTACTGGCGATTGGGGAATTTTTGTAGCTCTTATCATATCGCAGATACTTTCAATTTGCTCGGAAGAGTAGTTAAAGTCGGGAAGATATTTCCTAGCTATTTTACAGGAAAATTCTTCATGATCATCGTGATGTTGTAAAAAACCAGTATCGTGAAACAGTGCTGCAGTTTTCAGCAAAACAAGATCTTCCCCAGAAATGTTTTCGCTTTTGGCCAATTGTGTAGCAGCCATAATAACACTTATGGTATGAGGAGCATTGTGATAAGTAATATAATTGGGTAAACCGACCTCCAGTTTATTTATTATAAATTTATAGACCTCATCGTACTGCATTGAATAAATTTTGGGGGAATCAATTAATTAAGCACTTCATACAAAATGACTTTCTCAGATTTGTTTTTCAGGCTTGCCGATCCAATTTCTTTACAATTGAACGACGGTTTTACTTTTTCGTAACACGTAGCAGAAATAACGATCTGGTTGGCTTCGGCCGCAGTTTGAAACCGTTGTGCCGTGTTTACAGTATCGCCAATAACGGTATAATCTAGCCTGCGTAAAGTGGCAGAACCAATATTACCACAAATCATTTCACCACTATTTATGCCAATTGAAACTTTTGGTATAAAACCTTTATCTGATGGCAAGGCAGCTATTTTATTGCGAATGGCAAGACTTGCATCAATGGCACGGTCTATATGAAAATCCCCTTTAAAAACAGCCATTACGCAATCACCCATAAACTTATCAATAATTCCGTTTTGTGCGATGATTTCTTTTACCATCAGGTCAAAATATTTATTCAATAATGTAACTACCGTGTCAGGAGTTTCTTTTTCACTTATAGATGTGAAGCCGCAGATATCTATAAAAGCCACAGTTGCTTCAACGGTTTCATTTTCCATTAACGAAGCTTCATATTCACGGCTTCCCATAAAACTTAATACATTTTCATCCACATACATTTTAAGGATATTGTTTTCCTTTATGGCTTTTAATGTTTCTCTAACTAGGTTTATGTGTTTAATCGTTTTTTCCATTGTCAACTCTAGGTCCTCAAAATTTACAGGCTTGGTCACAAAATCAAATGCCCCACGGTTCATTGCCGTACGAATATTATCCATATCGCCGTAGGCAGATACCATTACGGTTTTTGTAAGTGGGCTACTTTCGTTTAGCCTTGTTAGCAAAGTAAGGCCGTCCATTTCTGGCATATTAATATCGCTCAATACGATAGCAATATCGGGATGCTGCAACATTTTTTCAAGTGCATCATTGCCGTTTATGGCAAATACAAATTCGTATTTCTGTTCTCTTATTTTCTGTCGAAATTTTTGCCTAATAAGGGTTTCTAAATCCGCCTCATCATCAGCAACTAATATTTTTGTCATGCCAATCTGTTTTTTAATTTTTCTTTTAAAGCAACAAAATCAACGGGTTTGGTTAAAAAATCATCAGCACCCAGTTTCATGGCGTAGTTATAATTTTCATCATCGCCATAAGCCGTAATCATCATCACAATTGGTGGTGGTTTTTCGTATTTTTCTTTTATTTGTTTTAAAAGGTCTAAACCACTCATGCCGGGCATATTAATATCCGACAGAATTAGTACGGCTTCATTTTCATTGTCTTGCATATATTCCAATGCCTCTTCACCCGAAAAAGCGAACGCAAAACGCATTTCACCGCTTTTTATTTCCTTGCGAAACCTTTGTTCAAATAGAACTTGAACATCCCTTTCATCATCCACTACTAATACTTTCATGTGTTATAATTTAGTTATTTATAATGGTAATTCTATGGTAAATGTTGTTCCTTCGCCCTCTTTTGTTTCTACTTTCAATTCACCACCATGTGCTTTTACAATATCGTAACTTAAGCTTAATCCTAAGCCTGTTCCTTTACCTGTTGGTTTTGTTGTAAAGAACGGTTGAAATATTTTATCTGCAATTTTTTGTGAAATGCCATTGCCATTATCTCTGACACTAATTTGTATTTTCTCTACAAGTTTTTTTGTAGTGATACTTACTGTTGGTTCATAACCTTCAATACCTGATTTCTTTTTCTCATCCACCACATAAAAGGCATTGGTAAGCAAGTTTAAAACCACCCGCCCAATATCCTGCGGAATAATATTTACTTTTTCAAGTAATGTATCAAAATCTGTTTTTATGGTTGCGTTGAACGACTTATCCTTTGCTCGTAACCCATGATAAGATAGTCGTAAGTATTCATCACACAAAGCATTGATGTCGGTTGGTTCTTTTACTCCGCTGCTGCTGCGACTGTGTTGCAGCATTCCTTTAACAATGGCATCGGCTCTTTTGCCGTGGTGGTTTATTTTTTCTAAATTCTGTTTTACATCATTTGCAATGGTTTTTACTTCTTCATAATTTCCTTTATCAACTTCTTCTACCATTTCACTTATCAACTCATTACTTACTTCACTAAAATTATTTACAAAGTTTAACGGGTTTTGAATTTCATGGGCAATGCCTGCAGTAAGTTCTCCAAGGCTTGCCATTTTTTCTGATTGGATGAGTTGGGATTGGGTTTGTTTTAAATTATCGAGTGTGGTTCTTATTTCTGTGGTTTGCTTATCTACCTCTTCTTGAAGAATTTTTTGCTGGTTTAAAGATTGCTCCTTTTTTTCTTCGGATAATTGAAGTACCTGATTTGCATGATGTCGTACTTCTGTAATGATTTCTTTAAAACGCATAGAAACATACACCAGTAATGATAATGGAAACGATATCGCTAGGCTTAAAGAAAGTAAACGATCTTTAAAAAGAAATAAAGCTATTACTAATAAAAGAAAAACCAGAAGCCCTGCCACTACAGCCCACTGAGCACCTTTTAGGTTTTTCCAAGAAGTAACCACATAATATATAATTACAATAAATAATAGGGCTGTAAGTATTAAAGTTAAAGGGTCACTTATTGCGGCAGGCACTAAATAAAAACCAAAAAGAAAAATGAAATAAATTACTGAAAAAACTTTGAGTGCTTTTGTAACTTTTCTTTTGAAGATGTTGACGATGAGTAATAACATTAGTAAAAAGGATGAGGCTGCAAAAAATGAGTCCATCGTAGCCCAAAATTCTACATAATTAGGGCTCTGTATCCCTCTTAGCTGATAACTACTATAAAATTTGATAGCTATAGATGTTGTACAGAAAGCGATAATTCTAAGGTTTTTTTCGCTTGAATTCTGAAAAAAGAGTATCCAGAAAAACAGACTTAATACAGCACAAATTGAAACAGATATGGTAATTATGGTAATTCCTTTTTGTACGTATTCTAAATATAAATTGACGAATTGTGGGCCAGTAATGCTAATAACGCCGCCTAAAGAGTTATTAATTTCAGATTTTAATAGGTAAGGAGAAATTGTTGTTGTATAATCTACCACATGAATTGCGATGGTATATGTTTCTCCTGATTTTAAATGATAAGGATTAGTAATTTTTTTGGTAGGATCATTCGATTTAAAAAGTCTTCCGTTATTACCTGTATTTCCAGCAGTTGTTAAAAATTGGCCGTTGATATATAAATCCGTAGTAGCGAAAGATCCCAATCTAAAACCAAATTCTCGGTTGCTTAATGAACTATCAATTCTTATTTTTATTCTAAACCAGCCCTCAACACGTCCATTTTTATCAGCATATTTTACAGAAAATTTTGAAGGCTTTAATTTTTTCCAGTCTGTTACATCGATAGTTTCCTTTGCCCAATTACTATCATTTCCTTGGTGGAAAATCCAACCATCCTTAGATGCAAGAGCATAAGAGTCTAAGTCTTTACTGAAATTTTCAGGTGTAATTATAATTACAGAATCCTGAGCCAATCCAATAAATGGGATGAACAAAAACAGTACTATTTTTAATATATATTTCATGAAAAGAGTATTTTTAGTTTGATAATTGAATTATGAAAATACTTCCTTCACCTTCTTTTGTTTCCACTTTCAACTCTCCACCATGTGCTTTTACAATATCATAACTCAAACTTAAACCCAAACCTGTTCCTTGTCCTGTTGGTTTAGTAGTAAAGAAGGGTTGAAAAATTTTATCTAATACTTTTTGAGGGATGCCGTTGCCATTATCCGTAACTCGAATCTCAACTTTACTATTTATCTTTTTTGTGCTGATGGATACAGTTGGTTCATAGTGATTGTCACCCTGAGCATGTCGAAGGGTCTTTTTTTCATCCACCACATAAAAAGCATTGGTGAGTAAATTCAAAACAACTCTGCCAATATCTTGGGGAATGATATTTATTTTCTCAAGTGATGCATCAAAATCTATTTTTAGGGTTGCGTTAAACGACTTGTCTTTAGCTCGTAATCCATGGTAGGAAAGGCGTAAATATTCATCACACAAGGCATTAACATCTGTTGGTTCTTTTTTATCAGTGCTGCTTCGGCTATGTTGCAACATACCTTTTACAATGGCATCGGCACGTTTGCCATGGTGGTTTATTTTTTGCTCATTCTCTTTTATATTGTCTGCAATTTCAATTGCTTCTTGTGTATTGCCTGTTGCCAATTGGTCTTTTAATTCGTCAATCAGTTCGGTATTTACTTCAGAAAAATTATTTACAAAGTTTAAAGGGTTTTGTATCTCGTGTGCGATGCCTGCGGTGAGCTCTCCAAGGCTAGCCATTTTTTCAGATTGGATGAGTTGATTTTGGGAAGCCTTCAATTCGGATGTACGTGCTTCTACTAGGCGTTCAAGGGTATCTTTTTGAGTGGCAAGTATTTGTTGTTTGTCATTAAACAGTGTTTCATTTTCTACTAATTTTTGTTGAAGAGAGAGATTGGTTTGCGCAAAATCGTAACCTAAAAAAAT
>JAYVNQ010000146.1:0-4889 GCA_043758365.1 Chitinophagales bacterium | reverse complement strand
AAATCCATTCTTCCACTTCACCCCACTCATCTTTACGAGCTGTAACTCTGTAAACCTCATCACCACGATTCCAAAGCGTAACCTTACCGCTACATTTAGGACAATCTCTGTGTGCGTTTAATGGTTTTAAAAACCAAACACGGTTTTTAAAACGGAACGTTTTATCAGTTAATGCACCTACTGGGCAAACATCAATTACATTTCCTATAAAATCATTATCTAAACTCTTCTCTATAAAAGTAGCAATTTCTGCATGGTCACCTCTATCTAAAATACCATGTTCTCTTTTGTTGGTTAATTGATCAGCAGTATACACACAACGGAAACACATAATACAACGTGTCATGTGCAATTGAATATATGGCCCTAAATCATGCTTTTTAAATGTACGACGTTGAAACTCGTAACGTGTACCTTCTTTGCCGTGCTCGTAGCTTAAATCTTGTAAATGACATTCACCCGCTTGATCGCAAATAGGGCAATCGAGTGGATGGTTTAATAGCAAAAATTCTACAACACCAGCCCTTGCATCTATCACTTTTTCGCTAGTAATATTTTTTACTTCCATACCATCCATTACACCAGTACGGCAACTTGCTACCAACTTTGGCATTGGTCTTGGATCTTTCTCCGAACCTTTACTTACCTCTACTAAGCAAGTTCTACATTTACCGCCACTACCCTTTAGTTTGCTATAAAAGCACATTGCAGGTGGTGCAACTTCACCCCCAATTTTACGGGCCGCCTCTAAAATAGAGGTTCCAGCAGGTACTTCTACCGTAATATTATCAATGGTTACTTTAAATAATGGTGTATCACTCATTTGCCCCTAGCCCCTAAAGGGGGATATTAAAAGTTATAAATTAATGCAAAACCTACACTAATTCCCCTTTAGGGGCTAGGGGTTCTGCATAATGTGCCAATCCAAAATTTCTAATTTGTGATTCTTCAGGATTATTTACATGCCATTCAAACTCATCTCTAAAATGTCTAATAGCTGCTGCAACTGGCCAAGCCGCTGCATCACCTAATGGGCAAATCGTATTACCCTCAATTTTGCGTTGAATATCCCACAACAAATCAATATCACTCATTTTACCCTTACCAGTCTCAATATTTTTCAAGATTTTTTCCATCCAACCTGTGCCTTCACGACAAGGGCTACATTGACCACAACTTTCATGACGGTAAAAGCGAGCTAGTGTGTAAGTATTTTTTACAATACATTGATCTTCATCTAATACAATAAAACCACCACTACCCATCATACTACCTGTTGCAAAACCACCATCGCTCAAACTTTCATAGTTCATTAAACGGGTTTCGCCCTTAGCAGTTTTCAGCAATAAATTAGCGGGTAAAATAGGTACAGAAGAACCACCAGGTATACAAGCTTTTAAACGTTTTCCATTGGCAATACCACCACAATATTCATTACTATAAATAAATTCTTCAACACTTATGGTCATGTCTATTTCATAAACACCTGGTTTATTAATATTACCACAAGCTGAGATTAATTTTGTACCAGTTGAGCGACCAACACCAATTTTAGCAAATTCATCACCCCCCATATTAATGATTGGTACAACAGCCGCTAAAGTTTCTACATTATTTACCACAGTTGGTCTGTCCCAAGCACCTTTAATAGCAGGAAACGGCGGTTTAATTCTCGGATTACCACGTTTACCTTCCAAACTTTCTATCAACGCAGTTTCCTCACCACAGATGTATGCACCAGCACCACGATGCACGTAAATTTCACAATCGAAACCAGTACCTAAAATATTTTTACCTAAAAAACCAGCGGCTTTTGCTTCTTCAATAGCTACTTCTAAAATATCTGGTATCCAAGCATATTCGCCTCTAATGTAAATGTACGTAGCATTTGAACCCAAAGCAAAAGATGAAATAATTAAACCTTCAATTAATAAATGAGGCAAAAATTCCATTAAATATCTGTCCTTAAAAGTACCAGGTTCACTCTCATCTGCATTACAAACAAGGTGACGAGGCACACCTTCTGGCTTGGCAATAAAACTCCATTTCATACCTGCAGGAAAACCAGCACCACCTCTGCCACGCAAGCCACTCTTCTTAACTTCTTCTACAATTGCCGCAGTATCCATAGTTTGCAAAGCCTTCTCAACTGCACGGTAACCGCCTTCTCTGCGATATACCTCGTAGCTGCGAATGCCTGGAACATGTGCTTTTTCTAATAATAATTTTACTCCCATATTGATAATTATGTAACCAGCATTTGTTTTTTAATCAACGTCGTTGCGTCGCACACTGCAACGTTCATCTAAAACTCAACTTCAGTTTCTTATATAACTAGCTAACTATTTTCACTGCTTGCCTAGCTAATAATTTCCAATCTTTTTTCTCTTTTACCCAAACCTGCAACACTTGCAATTTCAAAGGTGATATTTTACCATCTTTTTCTTTTTGCGTACCAGAAAGAACGTGCCTTACTACTACAGATTTACCACTAAAAAGTATCGTTCCAACTTCAGTTTTTACATCACTGTACGTTTTTGTATCATCCATCACCCCTTTAATCATTTCAGCTCTTGTTTCAATCTTACCATTTGAATGACCGTAAGTAATTTCCTTTGCCAAATGTGTTTCTAAAGCGGCAATATCTTTATTTTCAAAAATAGCTTTGTTCAGTATTTCAACTTTTGAAGCAATTACTTTGTCATCTCCATTTTGTGCAAACGATACGAATGTTGCAAACACCATAAAAAAAAGAACAGCTATTTTTTTCATATCTAGTTATTTACAGCAGCATTATTTCTACATTCTTCTATAATTGCATCCACTTTTTCTTTGGTTAAATGCTCACGGTAATGCATGCCCAACTGCATCATAGGTGCATAACCGCAAGCCCCTAAACATTCAACAGTTTTTAAAGTAAACAAACCATCAGCAGTCGTTTCGCCAGCTTTAATATTTAATTTCTCACTGATATATGCAATCATATCATCGCAACCACTAACCATACAAGGGCCAGTGTGGCAAACCTCAAACATATATTTCCCAACAGGTTTGGTGTTGTACATGCTATAAAAAGTCGCCACTTCATATACTTCTATCGGCGTAATCTGTAACAATTCAGCCACATAATCCATCGTATCTGCACTTAACCAACCACCAAATTCTTCCTGAGCCAAATGCAATACAGGCAACAAAGCACTCTTCTGTTTTCCTTCGGGATAGTGAGTGATTAACTCATTGACTTTTGCCAACTTTTGTTCTGAAAATTTTACCATACCAGACCCCAAATGAGGTATTATTTTAATTTAATAATATTCTACGCCATTATTCCCCTTTAGGGGTTAGGGGCTTTTATGCATCCAATTCACCGGCAATCAAATTCAAACTACTCATTGTCATAATCGCATCACTTAACATAGCGCCTTTTGTCAATTCAGCGTAAGCCTGATAATAAATAAAACACGGCCTACGGAAATGCAAACGATAAGGTGTTCTACCGCCATCGCTTATAAAGTAAAAGCCTAACTCACCATTACCGCCCTCTACACTTTGATAAACTTCACCCTTAGGTATGGCAGTCTCACCCATAATAATTTTAAAATGCCAAATCAGCGCTTCCATTTTGGTATAAACATCTTCTTTTTTAGGCAAATAAAACTCTGGTACATCGGCATGAAAGACCTCGGAATCAGCACCTTTAAATTCTTGAACTTTTCTGTAGGCTTGTTCTATAATTGATAATGATTGCCACATTTCCTGATCACGCACTAAAAAGCGGTCGTAATTATCACCAGTTTTACCAACAGGTACAACAAAATCTATATCCTCGTAACTGCTGTAAGGCGTATGCACACGCACATCATAATCGACACCTGCAGCCCTTAAATTAGGGCCAGTAAATCCATAATTCAAAGCTCTTTCGGCGGTAATTGCTCCAGTGCCAATCAACCTGTCCATAAAAATACGGTTGCGTGTGAATAGGTTTCCGAACTCCTTTAAAACCTTTGGATATTCATATAAAAATTTTTCTAATTTTTCAAAAGCAGTAGCGTTAAAATTACGTTCAAACCCACCCACACGACCCATATTTGTGGTTAAACGGCTACCACAAATTTCTTCGTAAATTTCATAGATAGACTCACGTTGTTGCATTACATATAAAAATCCTGTATATGCACCACTATCTACACCAACAATAGAATTACAAATTAAATGATCAGAAATTCTAGACAATTCCATGATGATAATACGCAGATAATCAACACGTTTTGGTGTTTTTATCTTCATCAACTTTTCACATGTAATGTGCCAGCCCATATTATTAATTGGGCTACTGCAATAATTTAAACGATCTGTAAGTGTAGTAATTTGATACAATGGTCTTCGCTCTGCCAACTTCTCAAACGCACGGTGTATATAGCCTACAGTCTGCTCAGAGCTTACGATACGCTCACCATCCAACTCTAAAATATTTTGAAACACACCATGAGTTGCAGGGTGCGTTGGCCCCATGTTTAGCGTAGTAGTTTGTTTTTCAATTGAGCCTTCGGGCAATGTAATATGATGTTGATGATCCATATTCCAAGTCCACTTTTGGTGGATTTTATTTATTTTTTTGTCAGCTTTTGTTATTTATTGTACTCCTATTGCGTCGCACACTGCCACTGTTGCACTAATCCAACCTTCCTCTACCAAACATCTCATCATCTTTATCAGTCCTTGTTTGGTCTTCCAATGGAAATTCCTTTCGCATGGGGAAATAATCCATTTCATCAACATTTAAAATACGCTTTAAATTGGGATGGCCAACAAAATTTACCCCGTAAAAATCAAAAGTTTCACGTTCCATCCAATTGGCTGCAGCAAACAATTTTGATGCTGTAAACACA
>JAYVNQ010000145.1:0-14595 GCA_043758365.1 Chitinophagales bacterium | reverse complement strand
CTAGCAGAAAAATACAGGAACAGAAGAAGGCGGTTTGCATTGAGGCTTGACCTAATCGCTGCTATTTGCTATTACCAATTATAGTTTTTTATTTATGTTAGAGGTCTACTAAATGTTGCCAAGTATCAATAGCATCAAAATCTACCACAACACTTTGCAGCTTGTCGTGGGAAAGTGTCACTTCTTTTCGTACAAAAACTTTTACAAGGTTTACAGCATGGTTCTCTAATAATTGTGCTACTAATTGCTTACCCGTTGCACCAGTGCCCCAATAACTATAACTGTTACATTGCTCATAAAATAAGATTGTTGCTAAAAATACGCGTTTATTCGAAAGCAGAAATTAAACCCCCACACCATTATTTCACAATTATTTTATTCAGTTGTACACTATAAGCAATATTTAAGTTCTTGCATCCATTTTAGCTATACTTTTGATTCTTAATCAGGCAAAATTTTTACTGTGAGCAAGCACATTAACAAAGTTTCGGCCGCTGGATTGATAATTGCTTTAGGCATTATTTACGGCGACATTGGTACATCTCCTCTCTACGTTCTCAACTCTATCATTAACGGCAGAAGTATTACTGAAGAACTTATTTTGGGTTCTCTATCGTGTATTATTTGGACGTTGACGTTGCAAACAACCGTTAAATATGTTATACTGACCTTAAAGGCAGATAACCGTGGCGAGGGTGGTATTTTTAGTTTGTATGCCCTTGTACGTAGGCGAAAAAAGTGGTTGGTTATACCCGCCATGATTGGTGGTGCAGCTTTGTTGGCCGATGGCATTATTACACCGCCAATTTCTGTAACATCGGCTGTGGAAGGGTTACGGCAGTTACCGACCATGCACGATATTACCACTAAATCCATTATTATTATTGTTACCTGCATTATAGCGTTGCTATTTTTTATACAACAATTTGGTACGGCATATATTGGAAAAATGTTTGGGCCAATAATGATTGTGTGGTTTGGTATGTTGGCAGCATTGGGTTGCACACATGTTTTTGATGATCTTAGTATTTTTAAAGCATTGAGCCCGCATTATGCCATAGAACTGTTAACAAAATATCCCAAAGGGTTCTGGCTATTAGGTGCAGTATTTTTATGTACAACTGGTGCCGAAGCTTTGTACAGCGATTTAGGACATTGTGGCAAAGGCAATATTCGGATATCGTGGATATTTGTAAAAAGCTGTTTAATATTAAATTATTTGGGGCAAGGTGCATGGTTATTATCGTCGCATCACAACGAAATTATTTCAGCCCTTAGCTTCGAGAACGGTTTTAACCCCTTTTATGGTATTATGCCACAATGGTTTAAACTAATAGGGGTTATTGTTGCAACAGTAGCCGCGGTTATTGCCAGTCAGGCTTTAATTTCAGGTTCATTTACGCTTATTAGCGAAGCAATGCGTTTGAATTTATGGCCAAAAATGAAAATTACTTACCCAACAGATGAGAAGGGGCAAGTATATATTCCAGGTATAAATTTATTATTGTTTACCGGTTGTATCGGTGTGGTAATGTATTTTCAAAAAGCATCCAACATGGAGGCTGCTTATGGTTTGGCCATTACACTCTGTATGTTAAGCACCTCCATTTTATTTGCCAATTTCTTGGTAAGTCATAGGGTATTGCCAGTATGGATTTATTTGTATTTAGCTACTTATTTTACCATAGAAATATCATTCTTAATTGCCAATTTAGAGAAGTTTCCACATGGTGGTTATGTTACGCTAATTGTTGGTGGTGGCTTGTTTGCGGTGATGTATATCTGGTTCAGAAGCCGTAAAATTAAAAACCGTTATGTTGAATTTGTGCGTTTGCAACACTATATACCAATGTTGAAAGAACTGAGTGAAGATGTAAGCATACCAACCTATGCAACTCATTTGGTTTACATGACAAGTGCCAATAACCCTAAAGAAATTGAGCACAAAATAATTTACTCAATTTTAAATAGAAAGCCAAAACGTGCCAATGTTTATTGGTTTGTGCATGTTGATGTTTTGGATGATCCTTATACTTGCGAATACAGCGTTGAGCATATTGTACCGGATGAAGTAATACGTGTTGAATTTAGGCTGGGCTTTAGAGTTGAGCAGAAAATAACCTTAATGTTGAAGCAAGTAGTACAAAACTTGGTAGTTAATAAAGAAGTAAATATTACTAGCCGATATACCAGTTTAGAACGTAATAATGTGGTAGGAGATTTTCAGATTATTGTGTTAGAAAAATTCTTGAGTCAAGATAATGAACTTCCATTTTTTGAGCGTGTTATTATGAAATTATACTTTTGGTTAAAGGAAATAAGCTTAAGTGAAGAACGTGGCTTTGGCTTAGATCCAAGTAATGTTACTGTTGAAAAATTTCCGTTGATTGTATCTAATATTCCCAACTTTAAATTAAAACGTTTAGATAATTGCTGAGGTTATGGAGGGTGAGTGTTAAGTTATAGGTAGTAAATTACCCATTACCTACATCTACTAAATCGGGATTACTTTCCGCTTATTATTTTTCATTATTTTTTCTGGAATTGATGACATAATACTTTGCTTCAAAGCCTCTACCAGCCTACGTTTCACAAAATCTCGATGGGTTATTAAACTTACTTCCCGTACAGGTGCAGGATGTTTAAAATGACGAATACTTTTTTGTTGTTTCAACGATAGATCCATGGTTGCTAGTTCGGGTAAAATAGTGATGCCATCATTAATTTCTACCATTTTACGTAAGGTTTCTAAACTGCCAGCTTCATATTCAAATTGCCCAAATTCAGTACCATTTTTGCGTAGTTCGCATAGGTTTACAATTTGGCTTCTAAAGCAATGTCCTTCTTCTAATAACCATAATTTGTTTGGATCAATATCTTTTGCCAGCATATAGGTTTTCTTATAAGCGGTATTTTTATTACTCACATAAGCTATCATTTCTTCGTAAAATAATGGCTCTTCTTTAATACCTTTTTCGTTTAAAGGTGTTACTAATAAGCCAGCATCAATACGTCCTTCACGCAAACGATTAATTAATAAATCAGTGGTCATTTCATTTACCAATAATTTTATATGGGGATATTTTTTTGTAAATGATTGAATAAATAAAGGCAGTAAATAGGGAGCTAGTGTAGGTATAATACCAATGCGTAACTCACCATGTACAATATTTTTTTGTGTGTCTATAATTTCTGTCATCATGTTACATTCACTCATTATTTTCCTTGCCTGTTGCAACACTTCAAACCCAGCTTCAGTAGGCAATACAGGTTGTTTACTTCTATCAAAAATCTTTAACCCCAACTCTTCTTCTAACTTTTGTATTTGCATGCTCAACGATGGCTGCGTAACATAACAATGCGATGCTGCAATCGCAAAATGCCTGTAAGTATCTACTGCAATAATATATTCTAATTGTACTAATGTCATATTTAAAAGTATAGTTTAAAGTTATGAAAATAGGATATTGATTGTTTTAGATAATAATATTATCAGAAATAATAGTACAGAGAAGCAACAAAAAAGGCGACACATCACAGGTCGCCTTTTATTTAATATTTATACAATTATGCTAAATCAAAACGATCTAGATTCATAACCTTATCCCACACTGCAACAAAATCATGTACAAACTTTTCTTTAGCATCATCACAAGCGTACACTTCTGCAATAGCACGAAGCTCTGAGTTAGAACCAAAAATAAGATCTGCACGTGTGCCTGTCCATTTTACTTCGCCTGTTTTACGATCTGTGCCAACAAACTCTTGTTGTGAATCTGAAGTAGCTTTCCAAGTGGTACTGAAATCTGTCAAGTTTACAAAAAAATCATTAGTAAGTGCACCTGGCGTTTTTGTAAATACACCGTGTTGAGAACCATCGAAATTGGTATTTAGTACACGCAAACCGCCTAGCAAAACCGTCGTTTCTGGTGCAGTAAGTGTTAATAATTGTGCCTTATCAATCAATAATTCTTCCGCAGTACTTTGTGTACGACCTCTTAAATAATTGCGAAAGCCATCAGCAATAGGCTCAAGCACTGCAAAAGAGGCAATATCAGTTTCTTCTTGAGTAGCGTCAGCTCTACCTGCTGTAAAAGGTACTGAAATAGCGTAACCCGCATTTTTTGCTGCTTGCTCTACACCTGCACAACCCGCCAATACAATCAAGTCAGCTAGCGATACTTGCTTGTTATTATTATTATTATCGTTAAAAGTTTTTTGAATAGCTTCTAATCCATCTAATACAGTGGATAGTTGCGATGCATTATTTACTGCCCAATATTTTTGCGGGGCTAAACGAATACGTGCACCATTGGCACCACCACGTTTATCAGAACCACGAAACGTTGAAGCAGAAGCCCATGCAGTAGCTACTAATTGCGATACTGACAAATTAGAAGCAAAAATTTTAGCCTTTAATGCAGCAATGTCTTCGCTATTAATTAGTTCATGCGTTACCGCAGGTAATGGGTCTTGCCAAATCAATACTTCGCTTGGCACTTCTGTACCAAGATAACGAGCAATTGGTCCCATATCACGATGCGTTAATTTATACCAAGCACGTGCAAATGCATCAGCAAATACATCTGGATTTTCGAAGAAATGACGAGATACTTTCTCGTATGCTGGATCTACTCTTAAAGCAATGTCGGTAGTTAGCATAAATGGTGCATGACGTTTAGTAGCATCATGTGCATCTGGCACAGTGCCAGCACCACCATCATTTTTAGGCTTCCACTGATGTGCACCTGCTGGGCTTTTAGAAAGCTCCCACTCAAAGCCAAATAAATTTTCAAAATAGTTATTGCTCCATTGTGTTGGTGTAGTTGTCCAAGCACCTTCTAATCCACTGGTTATGGTGTTAACACCGTTGCCATTACCAAAGCTATTTTTCCAGCCAAGACCTTGCGATTCAATACTTGCTGCAGCAGGTTCTTTACCAACATATTGACCTGGATCTGCTGCGCCATGTGTTTTACCAAAAGTGTGACCACCGGCTATTAATGCCACTGTTTCTTCATCATTCATAGCCATACGGACAAAAGTTTCACGAATATCACGTGCCGATGCCAAAGGATCAGGGTTGCTATTGGGTCCTTCAGGATTTACATAAATTAGACCCATTTGTACCGCTGCTAATGGATTTTCTAAATCACGATCACCAGTATAACGGCTATCGCCTAGCCATTCTTTTTCCGAACCCCAATACACATCTTCTTGTGGCTCCCAAACATCTTCTCTACCACCACCAAAACCAAAAGTTTTAAAACCCATCGATTCTAAGGCACAGTTCCCAGCCAATATAATCAAATCGGCCCAAGAAATTTTATTGCCATATTTCTGTTTAATAGGCCAAAGTAACAAACGTGCTTTATCAAGATTTGCATTATCAGGCCAGCTATTTAATGGGGCAAAACGTTGCATACCTGCTCCTGCACCACCTCGACCATCTTGAATGCGATAAGTACCAGCACTATGCCATGCCATACGAATAAAGAAAGCCCCATAATGACCATAGTCTGCTGGCCACCAGTCTTGCGATGTGGTCATTAAATCAAAAATATCTTGTTTTAAAGCCGTATAATCAAGGCTTTTAAATGCTTCTGCGTAGTTAAATTTCTCACCCATTGGGTTTGATAATGATGAATGCTGACGTAGAATATTGATCTTCAATTGGTTTGGCCACCAATCTCGGTTTCTAGTACCACCACCTGCTGTGGGTTTCATTGCAGTATGGTTAAACGGGCATTTGCCTTGTACGCCTTCTGGATGTGGCAATATGCTTTCCTCTGTGTTGTCGTTCATAATTTTTGATGTTTTAATTATTATTTGTATTGCTTCAAAAAACTTATTTTTTCCAATTCAGTCAAAGGAATAACATAAAGCCCAATCAGCCTAATTGATTAATTTTATAAGATCATAGTTTTAATCTATCACCCATTTACCATAAATTTTTTCTCAGAATAAATTTAAAATTTAATTTTATAGCATTATTTATAAAAATAAAAAAGCCCGCAAACGCAATGTTCACAGGCTTTTGGGTGGAGCTGAGGGGAGTCGAACCCCTGTCCAAACAAATCCGCCATAAGTCTTCTACATGCTTAGTTCATTATTAATTGTCGGGGAAAAACAGGAATTGAACAAACCAATTTAAACCTTAGCTGAATAGTCTTTTGTTTCAGTCACAGCCTTCTGAAACAGCATCCTGTGTTTAATTTAAGTCGGCGGCAAAACTTGGTAACAGAACAACCTGTTTAGCGGCCCGAATGGTTACTTAATCACTGATTAAGCAGCCATGGCATACTGAGTATTGCCATTTGGGTTTTGAATATTCAGATTTAAGTGCTAATTATCCAACGCACTGCATGCTTATACCTACAAAGAACTTTGCTGTCGAAACCAGTACAGCCCCATTTTGATATATGATGTAAGGAAGTACGATGTTAGAACCTAGCATAAATGACTGTCAACTTACCATTATAACCTACAACTTTCCATCAACATTAGTTTGTAAAAATAAGGAACAAAATCGTTTCGCACTAATCAATCATTCCCTACTTTCAGCCCCATGAAAATTAATGCTCCAAATATTGTTTATCAGCAAAATGTACAAAGCCATTCAAGTATTTTAGAATCACTACAAAAACAAAAAACTGTACTTGCTTGGGCTAGATTTATTTGTTTTATTACAACCACTTTTATTACTTACAAAGGCTTTGAAACATCAATGATTTATGGTTTAATACTATTTGTGGTAGGTATCATAATCTTTTTATTTTTAGTAGCAAAAGATGCAAAAAACATAAAAGCGATTAATAACATAAATACACTTATTACCATTAATAAACAAGAGCTCGCTATTCTTGACTATCAGTATTATGATAGAGAAAATGGCTCACAATTTTCGCAACCATCCCATGCTTATGCAAATGATTTGGATGTGTTTGGCAATGCCTCATTGTACCAATACATTAACCGTTGCAATACTCAACAAGGCAAGGCTTTATTGGCCAATAATTTACTCGCCGCAATTGATACCAAAGCTATTACTGAAAGGCAAGCATCTGTTAAAGAATTACAATACAAAACCCAATCGCAACAACACTTTCAAGCCATAGGGTTACAATCAACTGTAACCATTGCTACCGAAGAAAAAATTACCCAATGGATACAAAATAAAGAGCAACATTTACAAGCCAATTACTGGAAAATAATCTTATCATTATACATTACTTTCACTTTTGGTTTATTAAGCTTATACCTATTTGATACAATAACTGTTTATCAGTTTTCTGGGATTATAACTGTATGCTTAATCTTCTCATTTTACCAAAGTAAAAAGGTAATGGCATCTTACCAATTACTTAATAAAATAGTTAGCGAAATAAGCGTTACCGAACAATTAATCAAAGCCATTGAAGAGGCTGATTTTACCGCAACTTCTTTACAAAAACTACAACAGCAATTACATTTAAACAACGCAAAAGCATCGCAACAAATAAAGCAACTTAAAAATATTTTAAACCGATTTGATGTGCGTTTAAACGTGTATTTATTTGTGTTTTTAAATACCTTTTTACTATGGGATGTTTGGCAAATAAGAGCTTTGAATAAATGGAAGATGAATAATAAAAACCATGTGCAAAATTGGTTCAGCATTATTGCAGAAATGGAAGTCATTAATACATTATCTATACTAGCTTTTAATCATCCAGACTGGAGTGTCCCTTTAATTACAGAAACACACTTTATATTCTCTGCAACCAATCTTGGTCATCCTTTAATGACCAGTAAACAATGCGTGACCAACTCATTTACCACAGATGGCATTGGTAAAATGGTATTAATTACAGGTAGTAATATGGCTGGCAAAAGTACTTTTCTACGAAGCATAGGATGCAATACTGTATTGGCTTTGATGGGAAGTGTAGTTTGTGCAGATAGCTTTACAACATCGCATATTAGATTAATAAGTAGCATGCGTATTGCAGATAATTTGGCTGAAAGTACTTCTACTTTTTATGCTGAATTAAAGAAACTACAAAATATTATTGAAGCCGTGAACCAACATGAAAAAGTATTTATTTTATTAGATGAAATTTTACGTGGCACCAACTCGCTAGACAGGCACACTGGTAGCAAAGCATTAATAAAACAATTGATTAAAAAAGATGCCATCGCAATATTAGCAACCCATGATGTGGATTTGGCAAAAGAAGAAAATAATCACCCAGAAAATATTGTGAACTACCACTTTGATGTGCAAGTTGCAAACGATGAACTATACTTTGATTACAAATTAAAAACGGGTATTTGTAAAAGCCTAAATGCCTCCATTTTAATGCGAAAAATAGGGATTGAAATGGAAGGATAAGATGATTATATACGTGTGTATATTTAGTTGATAAACGTATTGATAGTTTTCACCAAATCCTTTGCTACAAAGGGTTTAGTAAGATAAGCTTGAGCACCAGCCTGCATACCCTTGTTCTTATCATTCACATCGGCCCAAGCAGTTAAAAATATAAAAGGAATAGATTGAATGGCTGGGGTTGAGCGTACTTTTTCAATCATTTCAAAACCACTCATTCCTTCCATCATTACATCGCAAACAATTAAATCTGGCATATTGGCAATGGCTTGATTCATTCCCTCAAAACCAGAAGTTGCTTGTAATGTTTTAAAGCCGTACAATTCTAAAATTGAGGAAATATTTTGTAGCAGCATGGGTTCATCTTCTACTACCAAAATGGTTTTTCGATTATTCATGGTTTAGGATTTTTGATAGGGTATTTTTACTGAGAATATTGTTCCTACATTTAATTTACTCTTTATACTTATATTCCCTCCATGTTGATCTACAAAATATTTTACAACAACCAACCCCATTCCTGTACCAGCAATATTTGCAACATTTCTACCACGAGAAAATGATGCAAACAGTTTCACAATATCCTCAGTATGAATTCCGATACCACTATCAACAATGGATATTGCAACATGGGTTTTGCAGTATCTAATCCTTAATGTGGGTGGATTTTTTCCGCTAGAATATTTAAAAGAATTGTCTATTAAATTTTGCAGAACATGGCGTAACATTTTAGTATCAATAGCCACATCGTTTGCAATACCCTTTTGCAACATAGTCAAGCTTCTACCATCCTTCCAAGGGGCATAAGATTTTACCAATAGTTCCTTTATAAAATTGGGCAAATCGGTTGGTTGTGGATGAAAATCAATTTTACCAGCTTCTATTTTACTAACCATTAAAAGGTCGTTCATAAAAGCAGTCATCCGTTCCACTTCGGTTAAAATTTGTGCGGTATAAGTTTCAATGTCAGCAGCGGGTTTACCTACTTCTAACATCATTTGTATAATTTCTGCACCGGAAGAAATAACAGCCAAAGGTGTCCGTAATTCGTGCGATACCATATTTACGAAAGCCGACTTTAAATCGTTCAATTCTTTCTCACGTTTCACCACCTCAAGAAGGTTCTCTTCTAAGTGTACTTCACTTGTTATATCGTTAAGTATTGCCACTATGCCTTTTTCTTTTGTATTGTTAGCCAAACCTGCACCGATATTGTATTTGAACCATTTTTTACTACCATCTTTTTGTATCAAATCTATCTTTCCGGTTGCATTTTTAGTCCCATCAGCAAGCACAGTAAAAGCCTGTTTATAAAAGTCGTATTTTTTTAAAGATATGCGACTAAAAATACTACCATCTTC
Organism: Chitinophagales bacterium; assembly: GCA_043758365.1. Taxonomy (GTDB): domain Bacteria; phylum Bacteroidota; class Bacteroidia; order Chitinophagales; family Chitinophagaceae; genus Parasediminibacterium. The sequence continues at coordinate 4,863 of JAYVNQ010000145.1, read as the reverse complement.
TTCTTCATTTAAATGAAAATAACTATTCCAAGATTTATTTAAAAAATCAACTTTTAATTTATCGTCTGCTAAAAGTACAACATCATTCAAACTATTTAGAATATTGGTATAGTTGGTAATTGTTTGTTGCAAATCTGTTTCGCTTTGCTTTAAGGCTGTAATATCAATGCTGTACTTTACAACATAATTTTCTGCCTCTTCAGGAGCAGATAATGGGTAAAAAATAGTTTTCCAATGTGTTGTTGTGCCTTTATCGGTAATAGTTTCTTCGTTAAACCTAACCTCAGTTTTGCTTTGCAATGCTTGCTCAAAAAATTGTTCTTGCCTTATTGCTACATCGGTTGGTTTATTGTAATAATTACAATATTCAATATCGGTTTTACCAATAATAAATTGCCGCTTTTCTGTATTGGGCAAACTAATTTTGTTGATAAATAGATAGCGACGTTGATCATCAAAAACTGCAATTGGCACGTGAATAGTTTCTAAAACTTTTTCAAAAACGTTAAAAAAGTTTATGCCCTTATTGGGAGATATTTTGTTTTCTTTATACAACCATAAATGGCCTGTTACAACGTTGTTTATAATAAGTGGGAAATAATCTCTAAGAAATGTACGACCATCTCGTAATGTTATTTTTTCGCGTGTTACGGATGTAGCATTTTCAATAATTTCATCAATACGGTACAGAAATTTAGATGGATTTTTAAAAATAAAACTTGCCCCTAACTCGCCTTCTTTACAATCTTTACCAACCATTTCCTCAGGTAAATATTTTAGTTTAAAAAATTGGCAGAAACTATCATTAACAAACTCAACAGTTCGTTCTTTGGTTTCTATCAACACAGCATCGGCAAGGCTGTTAAAAATTAACTGCTGCCGTTTTTGATGTTGGGTATTAATATATGTATTGGAAAAATCCATTCAATTTTCAATGTGTTATTTACGTAGCACTTTAGCTATTAATTCCGATTTTGTACGAACCCCCATTTTAAAATAAACATTTTTTAAATGGTCGTTTACTGTTGCGGGAGAAATGCCTAAAACAGCTGCAATTTCTTTATAAGTAAGTCCTTTTAAAAGCTCGTTTACAACACCATTTTCCCTTGGTGTAAGGTTAGCTGTATTGTCTTCAAAGCGTTCTTGTGGCTTATGTATTTTTCTAAATAATTTTAATGCTACATCTGGCGTTATTAAAGCTCCACCACTTCTTATAATATCTATATTTTTTCGTAGTTCGGCTATTTTAAAAGGCTTTAACAAGTAGCCGTTTGCACCACGTTGAATACAGTCAAAAATTACCGCATCGTCATCATTACCAGTTATTACTACCAAGTGCACGTCAGCCCATTTTTCACGGATAAAAGTGATGCCTTCTAAACCCGAAATACCCGGTAAACCCAGGTCGATAAACACTATAAAGGGTTCATCTAAAGCACTTCTTTTCTCTAAAAAATCTTCCATACTGTTATACGAAAAAGTGATGTGCAAATCCTTTTCCATATCAATAAACGCTTCAAGGTTTCGCCTTAAAGACCGGTCGTCTTCAATAATGCCTACTGTAATCATGTTTTAAAATTAAGTAGGTTTTAAATAGAATATTGGATTTTAAACGGGTCTGGAAACTTCTACACTTTTGGTTTTAAAATGCCTCGCAATCGCTGATTTTCATAGGTTAGTAAATCAAAGGATATTAGATTTTTAGGTAAGCGTTGTTCAGGGATTGTTTTTCACAGGTAAAAATTTTCAAAGGATATTGGATTTAAGTGTCTCTTGTTTCATTAACACGTTGTTATTGTTGTTTTCTAAGGATTGGTTTTCACAGGTAAATTTTTCAAAGGATATTGGATTTGTCATCTGTTGATTTAAACTTTCTTAGTTGGTTTCATAGGCAATTGTTAATTACAGATTTTCATTTTGGATAAAGGATTTTAACTACGTTCAATTTAAATGTTTGTTGTCATAGGGTACGTTTAAAACGAGCTTTTCAATTGGATACGGATTAAAAAATAAAGAACTGATTTTTAGAAAAAGGTTTTCATAGGATAATTTTCAAAAATCAGTTCTTTTAGGATATTGGATTTTAAAGCCACGCTATAAAAGCGTTTTCATTTTGGATATTTAACGATGTAAAAATGGACGCTTTAGACACAATAAAAAACCCCTCAAATGAGGGGTATATGTTTTACGGTAATAAAATGATAGAATTGTTACTTAAACAAACGCCAGAAATCTAGCCCCAAAGCATAAACCATTAAGCTTAACAATAGCACCATACCAGCTATTTGTGCATACTCCATAAACTTATCGCTTGGTTTACGACGAGTAATTATTTCAACAATGCAGAACAATGCATGACCGCCATCTAAAGCAGGAATTGGTAGTATATTCATAAACGCTAAAATGATTGAGAAAATTCCCGTCAAAGTCCAAAAACGTTCCCAATCCCATACACCAGGAAAAGTATTACCAATACTAATAACGCTACCCAAACTATCGTTAGGATTAATTTCACCTGTAAACATTTTCTTTATTCCTTTTACATAATTACCAAGTGTTGCTTTGCATTTATCGATGCCCACAGGTATGGCTTGCGAGAAAGTATATTTTGTAATTACAGTGGCAAATATTTTATTAGCTGGAACAGCAAAAAAACCAAGTTTTCCATTTTTTAATAATACTCTAGTAATAACGGTATCCTTACCTCTTAATAGTTTAACATCAACAACTGAATCTTTATATTTTTTGGTTAAATCAATAACCTGATTAAAATAAATACTTGGTTCATTATTGATTGATAAAAAGTTATCACCTTTTTGCAAAGTTCCATTACCTATTATCACAGCATTACTTACAGAATCTATTGTTGCAGGGTACCGTATGCCAATAAAATCTTCAACTGTTTTACCTTTAACCAATTGTTTTAATAAGTCTGGCGGAACTGCAATTGAGATTAACTGAGAATCTCTTTTCACAGTAAGAGTTTTAGCACCATTCAATACTATACTTTTGGTTTCATCGCCAAAGTTTTCAACCGCTTTATTATCAATAGCAACAATATTATCGCCATCTTTTAGGCCTATACTTTTTGCTAATTTGCTAGTTGCAATACCATATTTTAAGTTTTTTATTGGTAAATTTTCGTCGCCCCAATAAGCTGTTATACCTACAAAAATTACTACGGCTAAAACAATATTTATAAACACGCCACCAACCATTATTATCAAGCGTTGCCAAGCTGGCTTACTACGAAATTCATAATCGGCAGGTGGTAGTTTCATCTGCTCTTTATCCATGCTTTCATCTACCATGCCCGATATTTTTACAAAGCCCCCAAAGGGTATCCAACCAATGCCATATTCGGTTTCGCCACGTTTAATTTTAAACAAACTGAAGTAGGGGTTAAAGAATAAGTAGAACTTTTCTACGCGGCATTTGAAAAATTTGGCTGGGATAAAATGCCCTAGTTCGTGCAGCACTACCAAAATTGAAAACGACAAAATAAATTGTCCGGTTTTTACTAAAACGCTACTCCACTCAATCGCTAATAATGTCATAACCCTGTGTCCCTAAATGGGAAATTTTGAAATTTTTGCCACGCAAAAATTGTTGTGATTAAATATTTTACGCTTTAATAAAAGTTGAACAAAGAACAAAATATTCCAGTGTGCGACGCCTATGTAGCTAAATTGAAATACGAATGCTCGTCCCAAAAAATACTCCTTTTAGGGTTGGGGCTTTTATTACATCTGTATTAACGAAGCCGCAAAAGTACGTGCCTCGCCATCGCTATCAAAGTATTCTTGTAAGGTTGGTTTTTCTATAAACTTCACCTTTGTAATGGCTTGTTCCACCACTTCTGTCATATCTAAAAAGCCAATACGATTGCGTAAAAAGGCGTAAACGGCTACCTCGTTGGCTGCGTTTAAAATGCAGGGCATATTGCCACCTTTGTACAAAGCATCGGTTGCCAAAACTAGGTTTCTAAACGTTCGCAAATCAGGCTCTTCAAAGCTTAAGGTACCAGGTTTTCTAAAATCGTACCTTGGAAATTTGCTTGGAATACGTTGTGGAAAGGCCATGGCATATTGTATGGGCAACTTCATATCGGGCAAACCCATTTGTGCTTTTACGCTACCGTCCTCAAACTGTACCATGCTATGTATAATGCTTTGTGGATGCACCACTACTTTAATTTGACTTGGCTGCAAATTGAACAACCATTTAGCTTCAATCATCTCAAGCCCTTTGTTCATAAGGGTTGCAGAGTCAACTGAAATTTTTGCACCCATTGACCAATTGGGATGTTGCAATGCATGGTCTCGTTTTACATTTACCAAATAATTAGGCTTACGACCCAAAAAAGGCCCCCCACTTGCTGTAAGAATTATTTGCTCAATTTTATTACGCCCCTCCCCTACTAAACATTGAAAAATAGCTGAGTGCTCACTATCTACGGGAATAATAGGCACTCGTTTTTCTATTGCTTTTTGCATCACAATATCACCAGCTACCACCAAGGTTTCTTTATTAGCCAAAGCGATAGGTTTACCACTTGCTATTGCTTGAAGTGTAGGTTTTAAACCAGCAAAACCAACTATGCCAGCAAGCATCATATCGTAGCAATCCATAGCTGCTACTTCTTCTAGTGCTTTTTCGCCTGCAAAAACTTTTACATTGGTATTTGCTAATGCTTCTTTTACTTGTATATATTTTTTTTCATCACCAATTACTACGCAATTAGGATTGTATTTAATAGCCTGTTTAATTAGTAATTCGTGGTTGTTTTGAGCGGTTAATATTTCAGCAGAAAACTTATCAGCATGTTCAGCAATTACCTCTAATGCTTGCGTGCCAATAGAA
>JAYVNQ010000144.1:0-4901 GCA_043758365.1 Chitinophagales bacterium | reverse complement strand
TATGCGATAATAATGGTTTGCCATTGGTAGTAGGAAAGCCCCAATCAGGCAATCATAATGACCTATACAAACTCAATAAAATATTTGATGAAATGATTGCTTTTTTGGAAACAGCCAATATATCAATGTCAGGTGTTTTTATGAATGCCGATGCAGGGTTCGATAGTAAAAGCTTTAAGAAAAACTGTGATGAAAAAGCAATAGAGTTAAATGTAAAAGACAACCCAAGAGGCTGCAAAAACAAAGAACCAACAACCCCATTTTTTGATGACAAATTATATGATGATAATAGATACAAAATTGAAAGAACAAACGCTTGGATGGACGCTTACAAAGGAATTTTAATAAGATTTGAGAAGCTGACCGTCACTTGGTGGAACATGCTATGGTTAAGCGTTATAGCCATCTTTCTCAAAAAATTAAAATGTTAAACAACTTCACTGAAACAAACCCACATACTCTCCTGCGTTTAAACAGATATTGTAGTGTTTATAAAATCTTTTTTATCCCCTTAATGATGCAATTAACATCATCTAAATTTAATGTTGTAGAATACGGTAGCCGATTTTAAAAAAAAGAAAAAAGATTCAGATTTTTGAAATCATAAAAAATATTTGGCGTTTTAAAACCACTGCTCATACATTTGTGTTAGTTCTTTAAATTACTTATCAAGAAAGGTAGAGGGAATAGGCCCAATGAAACCTTGGCAACCCAAGCATGTCACTCACTTGTTTGAAGGTGCCAACTCCATTTCGTTAAAAACGGAAAGAGATAAGTCAGAGTTAAGTTTGATACAACGTTGATTGTTAGCCCTTTCAACCTTATATACTTCAAGCCCATCTGACTTTATCAGGTGGGCTTTTTTATTGTCATTTAGCCAAAACTTAAACTGCCCTTCTTATAAGATTTTTATAATTAAAAAATAAACATTATGAGCAACTTCCGTTTTGAAACATTACAATTACATGCTGGTCAAACACCAGATGCTACCACCAATGCACGTGCAGTACCTATTTACCAAACAACATCGTATGTATTTAACAATGCTGCACATGCTGCCAACTTATTTGGTCTAAAAGCATTTGGTAACATTTACACAAGATTAATGAACCCAACAACCGATGTGTTTGAGCAACGCATTGCAGCATTAGAAGGCGGTGTAGCAGCCGTGGCAACAGGCAGTGGGCAAGCAGCACAATTTTTAGCATTGAACAATATTGTGCAAGCGGGTGATAATTTCATTTCTACATCGTATTTGTACGGTGGTACTTACAACCAATTTAAAGTAGCATTTAAGCGTTTAGGGGTTGATGTTCGTTTTGCAAATGGTGATGATGTCGCTAGTTTTGAAGCTCTGATTGATAGTAATACAAAAGCCATTTACTTAGAAACAATCGGTAACCCTCGTTTAAATATTCCTGATTTTGAGAAGTTTGCAGCACTTGCTAAAAAGCATGATTTACCCTTGATTGTTGACAATACGTTTGCAGCAGGTGGCTACTTATTTAAGCCGCTAGAACATGGCGCACACATTGTGGTAGAAAGTGCTACCAAATGGATTGGTGGACATGGTACAAGTGTTGGTGGCGTTGTAATTGATGGTGGTAACTACAATTGGGGTAATGGTAAATTTCCACAATTTTCACAGCCTAGCGATGGGTATCATGGGCTTGTTTTTTCAGATATTTTTGGTATTAATAATCCATTGGGTTTACCAAATATTGCCTTTGCAATTAGGGCAAGGGTAGAAGGTTTACGTGACTTTGGTGCATCGCAAAGCCCTTTCAATTCATTTCTATTAATACAGGGAATCGAAACTTTGTGCTTACGCGTGCAACGCCATGTTGATAATGCTTTAGAATTGGCAAAATGGTTAGAAACTAATGAAGCTGTTGAGTTTGTTTTATACCCTGGTTTAGAAAGCAATGCTTACCACGAATTAGCTAAAAAATATTTAAAAAATGGTTTTGGTGGTGTGTTACAGGTTGGCATAAAAGGTGGTAAAGAAAATGCCACTAAGTTTATTGATGCACTACAATTAATTAGCCATCTGGCAAATGTGGGAGATGCAAAAACATTAGCCATTCACCCGGCTTCTACAACGCACGACCAAATGAATGAAGCAGAACAATTGGCTGCTGGTGTTAACCCAAATCAAGTGCGTATAAGTGTAGGTATTGAACATATTGAAGACATCAAGGCGGATATTCAGCAAGCATTAGATAAAGTATTTGCATAGTATAAAAACAAGTGTGTGACCAGCTGAAGAATATCTATAAAACTTCGTTGCGTCGCACACTTGTACGTTTAAATACTTTAATGAGCTTCCAACAATCAGGCTACAGATTTACGCACATGACAGAGATTTTTAAACTCAACCAGCCATTTACTTTAGAAAGCGGTAAAGTATTGCCAGCATTGCATTTGGCATACAATACGTTTGGCATTTTAAACGCAGATAATAGTAATGTTATTTGGATTTTTCATGCTTTAACGGGCAATAGTAACCCGCTTGAATGGTGGCATGGTTTGGTAGGCGAAAACTGCTTATTTACACCCGAAAAATATTTTATTGTTTGTGTAAATATGCCAGGTAGCCATTACGGAAGCATTAATGCATTAAGCAATAACCCAGAAACTGGAAACCCATACTATCACAGCTTTCCATGGTTTACAACCAGAGATATGGTTAGGGCATATCAGCATTTAAAAAACGCTTTAGGCATCACTAAAATACATATTGGTTTGGGTGGTTCTATGGGTGGGCAGCAATTACTAGAATGGGCTATTGAAGAGCCTAGTTTGTTTGAGCATATTGTGCCAATTGCTACCAACGCTTTCCATTCTGCTTGGGGTGTTGCATTTAATGCCTCACAACGGATGTGTATTGAGCATGACAGTACATGGCATGAGTCTAACGACCAAGCTGGTATTAATGGCATGAAAGCAGCTAGAAGTATTGCCTTATTATCTTACCGCAACCATGATACTTATGGCACTAAGCAAATGGGCTTTACACAGAGCACGGCCAATTTACCAGTAGATGAACAAGTGTTTAATGCTGAGAGCTATCAACGCTACCAAGGTGAGAAATTGGCGAAACGTTTTAATGCTTTTAGTTATTATGCTTTAAGCAAGGCAATGGATAGTCATAACGTAGGCAGAGATAGAGGTTCAGTAGAAAAAGCACTAGCTATAATTACCGCAAAAACATTAGTTATTGGCGTGACAACAGATATTTTATTTCCTGTGCAAGAGCAACAATTTTTAGCTGATAATATCACCAATGCCACCTTTGTTAAAATACAATCTTTGTATGGCCATGATGGTTTTTTATTAGAGTTTGAGCAGCTAGAAAAAATTATAACATCATTTTTAAAAGTCATTTCGAGGAATGAGGAAACTGCTTAAAACTAATTAGATGGCTCTTAACTTGACATGACGAACAAAGTATCAAACCGTTGCAGTGTGCGACGCAACAAAAGTTAAATAGTAGTACAAAAGCTAGTTAACAAAAGAAAATAAAAAGTAAAATTTATAAAAATGAATACGCATAAACAGTTGAATATTGGGTTATTTGGTTTTGGAGTGGTGGGTGAAGGATTGTACAAAGTACTGCAACAAACGCCATCGCTGAAAGCTAGTATAGTAAAGGTTTGTATAAAAAATGCAAGTAAAAAAAGAGAAGCTCCAAGCGAACTTTTTACCACAGAAAAAAACGACCTTTTGAATGATGTGAACATCAACGTTATTGTAGAAGTAATTGATGATGCTGATGCAGCTTTCGTGATAATAAAAACAGCTTTATTAAATGGTAAACATGTAGTAAGTGCGAGTAAAAAAATGCTGGCTGAACATTTACCAGAAATACTAGAGCTACAAAAAACAACAGGTTTATCTGTGTTGTATGAAGCAGCAGCGTGTGCCTCAATACCTGTTATTAGAAACTTAGAGGAATACTACGATAACGACTTATTACACTCGATAAAAGCGATTGTAAACGGCAGCACAAATTTTATTTTAACTCGCATGTTTGAGGACAAATTAAGCTTTGCTGATGCCTTGATTTTAGCACAACAATTGGGCTTTGCAGAAAGTAATCCAAAATTAGATGTAGAAGGTTTTGATGCAGTAAACAAGTGGAGCATTTTACTAAATCATGCTTATGGTATTGTTGAACATCCTGATAAATTATTGTTTAATGGTATTCAAAATATACAGCTCACTGATGCCTTAGTTGCTAAGGAAAAAAACTTTGAAGTAAAGCTAGTTGCTCAAGCAAAAAAACTAAAGAATGGCAAGGTGGCAGCATTTGTTTTGCCGCAGTTTGTAAAGCATGATGACCCTTTATCTTTTGTAAAAAATGAGTACAATGGTGCTGTAATAGAAAGTGGTTTTGCTGATAAACAATTTTTTTATGGCAAAGGTGCAGGCAGCTTTCCTACTGCCTCTGCCGTGCTCAGCGATTTGAGTGCTTTACGTTATAATTATCGTTACGAATACAAGAAGTTATATCACCACACACCACATCAATTAAGCAACGAATATTATGTGAAAGTGTATATCAGTTTTGATGATTGGAAATATATTCCCCGTGAAAAATTTGAGTGGATTGAAGAGTGGCACGCCGAAGCTGAACGCAAATATTTAGTAGGTGTTATCAATATTCATCAGCTACAACAAAGCACTTGGTGGAAGGAAAATAATTCATCGCTAATACTAATGCCAGAGCCACTTATAGAGGATATGGATATTATAAAATTGAAGAAAAGAAGCTTAGAATTAGCAGGGGTGATTTAATGGGGTAATGTACTGAAAAATAGTTGGTGATATTTTAGATTAAAACACTTTAATTGCCTTTATCAGCTAAAAGAGGAAGCAAGCTCTGCTGGAGAGCACCT
>JAYVNQ010000143.1:0-14759 GCA_043758365.1 Chitinophagales bacterium | reverse complement strand
TTTGGAATTGAAAGCCATATTTTGATTTCCATTCCTTTACTTGCTCGAACTCAAAATACTGGATGTTGTTTTTGAGTCCTTCTATCGTATTTCCTTTTATTAATTGATGAATAAGCCAGTCAAACCCTTCATCCAATTGAAGTTCTAAAATATCATCCATTTGTTTTCCTTTTTAAATTTAGGAAATGTTATTGGTCGTATTGCCTACAACTCATAAATAGTCACAAGTTTAGCCACATTTATAAATTGTGTCTGGCTATATTAAACTTGCAGTTTTAAGAGTCAATTTTTAGTGCCTTTGGCAATGTTTTATTGTTGCTAAAACTAACCTAAAAGCCTGGTGAAACTATAATTTTTAGGGTTTGAAACTTTGCGACCCTATAAAACCCATGAGAATATTTTATTTAAAAATCTGCTTCTATTATTTAGAAAAATATCAAACTAACACTACTGAACCAATCTCTAACAATCTTGTTGTTTTCGTACAACTGCTATACGTTTGCAGCTTTTAGAAAGTGATGTGTAACTTAAACAAATAAAAATGTCATTAAAAATATATACCAAAACTGGCGATTTAGGCAAAACTTCATTAATTGGTGGTACTAAAGTACCAAAAAGTCACATTCGCATTGATACTTATGGGACAGTTGATGAATTAAACGCATATATCGGTTTGTTAGGCGATAGTTTTAATAATGCCAGAAGCCGTACCACATTAAAAGAAATTCAAGATAGATTATTTACCATTGGTTCATCCTTGGCTTGCGACCCCGATAGAGAGCCGCTGATGAAAATGCCCGACCTTAAAGAAACGGATATTACATTTTTAGAACGTGAAATAGATACGATGAACGATGTACTGCCTATAATGAAGTTTTTTGTACTACCGGGTGGGCATACTGCGGTTTCAACCGCTCATGTTACACGTTGTGTTTGCCGCCGTGCAGAGCGTTGTTGTGTAAATATGCAAGAGCATGAATTATTTGTAGATCCTTTGGTAATAAAATACCTAAACCGCCTAAGCGATTATTTATTTGTATTAGGGCGTTTTATTGCCCACGAATTAAAGGTTACAGAAATTGCTTGGAAGCCAAGGGTAGGGTAATTTGCAAATTTATTAATTTGTAAATGTGCAAATGAAGGAATAAGAACAACTAAGAATTTGCGTATCTGCACATCTATCCATTTGCACGTTATCAAATTATCCTACCATCCTTCATGTGAACGGTTCTATCACTCATGGCTGCTAGTTCTTCGTTATGAGTTACTATTAAAAAAGTTTGCTGTAAGTCGTTTTTTAATTGTACAAATAAATGATGGAGTTCTTTCGCATTGGCACTATCTAAATTGCCCGTTGGCTCATCTGCAAATACAATAGCTGGGTTATTAATTAATGCTCTGGCCACTGCCACACGTTGCTGCTCACCACCGCTTAATTGTTGTGGTTTATTATCAATCCTATTACCCAGGCTTAATAACTGCAGGAGTTTCAAGGCTTCCTTTTCAACTTGTTGTTTGTTGCGGTTACCAATCCAACCGGGTATGCACACATTTTCCAAAGCACTAAATTCTGGCAGTAAATGGTGAAACTGGAATACAAAGCCGATGTGCTTATTTCTAAAAGCTGCTAGTTTTTTTCCTTTTAATAAATGCACGGCTTCATCATTTAAAAATATGTTTCCTGTATCTGGTGTATCTAACGTGCCTAGTATATGTAGCAATGTACTTTTACCTGCACCAGAACTACCAACTATCGATACAATTTCGCCTTTTGCAACGGCAATATCCACGCCTTTTAACACTTGTAGCTGGTCGTATTTTTTGGTAATATTATTGGCTTGTAACATGCGGCATTACTTGTTTATGGCTGTAAACATACAACCCATACAACAACTTTATTTTCGTTTATAAAAATTAATACTGTTACAACTGAACTTACATTTGGTAGTTTCATTTATACGGTTACATTTGCACAAATTTTTTGGTATGTTTTGGACTTTAGAATTAGCAAGTTATTTAGAAGAAGCACCTTGGCCAGCCAGTAAAGATGAGTTAATCGACTACTCTATCCGTAGTGGTGCACCTATTGAAGTAGTTGAAAATTTGCAGGAACTAGATGATGAAGGTGAGATTTACGAAAGCATTGAAGATATTTGGCCTGATTATCCAAGTCAAGAAGACTTTATGTTTAATGAAGATGAGTATTAAACAATAAATTTTATTGATTAGCAAACTTTAGATGCCATTCGTTTTTTCGAGTGGCTTTTTGTTTTGGGTAAAGTTTATCCCTTAAAACTTAGGGCAAGGCAAGGCTTTATCGGTTTCTTTTCTAAATACATACACTACTGAAATTTCAATACCACCTTGGCGTTCGGTAGCAACTTTAAGTGATGAGTTGTTCACATCATACGTTACACCCATTCTTACATCGCCAAACTCAAGGCCAACATAAGGTATAATAGCGTCTTTAAAACGAAGCCAACTACCAATATATAAACTAGTTGGTTTCACATCATCTGGGTTAGCAGTTAGTTGAACTGCCCCGCCAATAACGGTTTCAGATGCACCACCTTGAAAAGTTTGTATGCCGCTTAAATGCAGTGTAGTATTGCCATTTGCCCCTAAAGGAAAATAAGTACCAGCATGAATAGTAGCCCTTGGATTTAATACATAACTACCGCCAGTAAAACTTTGTTTAGGTCGGTTAATATGGTAAAGGCTTATACCAAAATAAAAATTGTTCCTATCTGAGGTGCTGCCAGAATATAAAACCCCGGCATTCAAATCAACAAAGCTTGATGATAATGTGGCACCGCTAAAAATTTCACCAGTTACACCCGTAAAACCAGCCGTAGTAAGTTGATCTTCAAATTTAAGTTGAGAAGTATTGATATTCATGTTCTCGTAAGTAGCCTGAAACCCAACGCCCAATTGGTGAAAACCTTCCTCGTCAAGCCCTTTGTGATAAGCGGTGGAGAGTGTTGCGTAATTAAGCTTTACGGCACCATTAGCACTATTATCGCTATAAAATAATCCGCCCAAACCCCAGGTATCGTTGGTGGGTATATGGTTTTCTCGTATATGAAAATCTAACGAACCAGTAGTAGTAATATAAGCATTATTAATGGTAGGCCATTGGTTACGATAATTACCTGTAGTTCTAAATGAACCACTAAACTTACCAGTAAAAGCAGGGTTTAAAGTTAGCGGCGACGCAAAAAATTGCGAGAAATGTGGATCTTGTGCTTTTAGCAAAGTAACCAGCATTATTAAGCAACAAATGGTGACTAATTTTTTCATCTAGTACGATATCAGACTCCTAAAGTAAAGCAAATGCTGTAACGAAAATTATATATAGGCTGTTTTAACAATTACAAGCTCTTCTAAAATCATTTTTGACTAAACAGAAATTAATAAGCCCTAATTTCTATAGGTGTCTTTTGGGCTTAAGGGGTAAAAAGTTACGCTTGTATCTTAGTACCAAAAGCCAAATCACCAGCATCGCCCAATCCAGGTACAATATAGCCTTTGGCAGTAATTTCTTCATCAATATCCCCGCACCAAATAATAATATCGCTACCGCATTGGCTGTGTATGTATTCAATACCAACCGAGCAGGCAATGGCACAAACCACATGAATTTGTTTTGGTTTTCCTTCATCCTTCATGTAGCGGATTGTTTTTACTAACGATGAACCTGTTGCCAACATTGGGTCACTAACAATAATAATTCTATCATCTAAATTAGGGCAGCTCATATATTCCAAACTTATCTCAAAAGTGCCGTCAAGGTGGTGTTTACGGTAAGCTGAAATAAAAGCATTATCAGCTTTATCTAAGTAGTTAAGCATACCGTTGTGCAATGGCAAACCAGCACGTAAAATGGTTGCTAACACTGGTTGTTCAGCCAAAACCATGCTACTGTGTATGCCTAATGGCGTTTGTATTTCGGTAACAACCATAGGTAATTGTTTGCTTATTTCATAAGCTGCTATTTCGCCAATACGTTCTAAATTTCTACGAAAACGAAGGCGGTCTCCTTGCACATTTACATCACGAAGTTCCGACACCCAATTGCTCACTAAACTGTGTTGCTCACTTAAATTAATAACCATAAAAAGTATGTTTCGGTAAATTTGTAAAACACCCGAAAGTAAATGAAATACGCGTCTCTTTTACCGCATTCTGTAATCAACAGTATTTTTATTTTTGGTTCCCAGTTTTGGTGGTACTATGATGCATTGTTGCGTCGCACACCTGTACGGTTATAACTTTATTAGGCTTTTATAGTAGCGTATGTTTTTGTATTAATTCAAATTTTGTGTCTAATAATCACTAAAGTATAGTCTACTGAAAGCCTTTAGCTTTTAGTTTAAATCGACGGTTATATTTTTGCAGCAAACATTTTATTCGTTTCTTTATTTCAAATTTTATAGATGAAACAACTGCTAATTCTTTCCTTCCTATTACTAATTATTGCCGTATGCGGTAGTAAAGACAATAAAAATTTCGATTCAAAAACTTATGAACAAACCAAGGAAACTCTTGGTAGCAAAGAGAAAACTAATCCTTTACATTTTTTAACCGTAACTGGTGTAGATAAAAAACGTTGGTTGTTTGGTACCACTGTTTATAAAGGCACTATACATAACAAAGCAACTGTTGTAGCATATAAAAGTGTGCGTGTAAAATTGTTATACTTTAACAGCCAAGGCCTACAAACCGCTAACCATGAAGAAGAATTTGAAGATGTGATAAACTCAGGTGATAATTTTGATTTTAAAGCCAAATACCATACGCCAAAAGGTACTGATAGTGTTGCTGCATTTATTATGAGGGCAAAAGTGGTAGGTTAAGAATAAGACAATTTAATAAATAAATACACAGAAAAAAATTCATAGAATTTAGTAGCCTCAATGCATCTAGTAGTCTAAGTGGCAGCAGTAACAAAAGCAAACTTATCTCCATCAAACAAGCCTTTATCGCTGAGTTTTAAATGTGGAATTACCAATAACGCCATAAAGCTCAGTGTCATAAATGGTGATTGTAAAGTGCTGCCTAATTGTTCTTTTACAAACTTGTCAATAGCGGTGTAAGCAGCAGCAACTTCATACCCATCATTCGCACTCATTAAACCACCTATTGGCAAGCCCAATACGTTATGCTTACTATCTTTTACTGCACTAATACCACCTCGTTCTTTTATCACTAAGTTTATTGCAACGGCAAGGCTTTCATCATCAACACCAACGGCTACTATGTTGTGGCTGTCGTGTGCTACCGATGATGCAATGGCACCAGATTTTAAGCCAAAATTTTTAATAAATGCTTTTGCAATTGGTGCATTGTGGTAGCGGTTTACTACAACTATTTTTAATACATCATTGGCTACATGGCTTACCAATTGCCCATTCATTACAAGTAAATCGCTAAATATTTTATTGGTAATTAATTGTCCTTCCAAAGCTTCAATCACAGGTATTTTCCCATCGGTAATTGGGTAATCGTTTGGTGTTATTTCAAGCTGCTTTTCGGTTATCTCTTTGCAGTCAAATTGGTTAATAGCAATAGCATTTATAGTTGGTATAAATGATTGTCCATTTTCTGCAACTAGCATACCATTAATATATGTTTTTTCAATGTTGAAATCGGTTAAATCTTTTGCAATAATAAAGTCAGCGGCGTCACCCACTTTTAATAAACCTATATCTAATTTATAATGTAAAACAGGATTAATGCAAGCAGCTTGTAACACATTAAAAACGTTAATCCCTTTTGCAACTGCTCTTGCACAAAGCTGGTTAATATGCCCAACCATTAAACTATCAGGATGTTTATCATCACTGCAAAACATTATCTCGTTTGGATAATCATTCAATAAGTCAATCAATGCTTCAAAGTTCTTAGCAGCACTGCCTTCTCTAATAATAATTTTCATACCAAAACCTAATTTATCTAACGCTTCTTCTTTGGTAAAACATTCATGGTCAGTTGAGATGCCCGCATTAATATATTGTTTAGCATCATCGCCTCTTAGGCCAGGTGCATGACCATCAACTGGTTTACCAAATGCCTTAGCAGATGCTATCTTTTTCATCACTTCTTCATCGTTAAATAGTACCCCCGGGAAGTTCATCATTTCGCTCAAATACTTTATCTCATTACGCTCTAAGAGCGTTGCTACATCTACACTTGTAAGTGCTGCGCCTGCTGTTTCAAAAATAGTGGCAGGCACACAGCTTGGTGCCCCAAAATTAAATTTAAAGTTTACTTGCTTACCATTATCAATCATAAAATCAACGCCATCTATACCACAAATATTGGCAATTTCATGCGGGTCACTAACTGTGCCAACTGTGCCATGTGTAACAGCCAATTTTGCAAATTCGCTCGGTACCAACATGCTACTTTCAATATGCACATGGCTATCTATAAACCCCGGTAAAATAAAGCCAGTTATCGGTTGATTGTTGTTGATTGGTTGACGGCTTATGGCTGCTACTTTACCATCGTTTACAACCACTTCTGCAGCATAAATTTCTTTGTTTAAAATATCTACTAAATTACCTGTAACGCTTAATGGTTGTGACATATTATTATAATGAAAGATGAAAAATTTATTACAAAATTAGTTGTTAATTAACCTAAAGCCTACTAAAGCTACTGCACTTATCTTCGTAATTGTAGAAACGATTAAATAGTATGATTGCGATAGATAATAAATTGATTAGTGACGAGGTTTTAGAAGAGCAATTTGTTTGTGACCTTACTAAATGCAAAGGAGGTTGTTGTGAAGATGGTGATGCGGGTGCACCACTTGAAAATTGGGAGAAAAAAGAAGTGGATAAGGCACTTGAATTTGTGAAATCTTATATGACAAAAGATGGTTTATACGAAGTTGAAAAACAAGGAAAATATACTTACGACAGAGAGTTTGGATGGGTAACGCCAACTGTAAATGGGGGTATTTGTGCTTATGGTTATAAAGATAAAAAAGGCGTGATTGTTTGCACTTTTGAAGAGGCTTTTAACGATGGAAAAATTGGTTGGAAAAAGCCATTGAGCTGTCATTTATTCCCTATAAGAATTTCTATAAGTAAGCTAGATCCTGATATGGAATATGTAAACTACCAACCCAGGGAAGACTTGTGTGGTGGGGGTTGTAGCCTTGGGAAACAATTAAAAGTACCTGCGTATGTATTTTTAAAAGATGGCTTGATACGCAAATATGGTGAAGAATTTTATGAGACACTTGATGCTACTGCTGCTCATTTAAAACAAGGAAAATAAGGCTATGAAAATTGCTTATATAATTGATGCTGTGCGTACTCCAATTGGCCGTTATGGTGGCAAATTAAGCACTATTCGCCCAGATGATTTATTGGCTTTGATGATTAAAAGTTTAGTTCAACGCAATCCATCAATTGATGCGAATATGATTGAAGATGTGATTGCTGGTGCAGCTAATCAAGCAGGAGAAGATAATAGAGATGTGGCAAGGATGGCAGCGTTATTAGCGGGTTTGCCAACATCAGTTGGTGGTAATACTGTAAACCGTTTATGTGCTAGTGGTTTGCAAGCAATTATGGATGCGGCTAAAAGTATAATGTGTAACGAAGGGATGCTATACATTGCTGGTGGCGTTGAAAGTATGACCAGAGCACCTTTTGTTACAGCAAAAAGTGATAGTGCGTTTAGTAGAAAAATAGAAACTTTTGATACCACTATTGGCTGGCGTTTTACCAATAAAAAATTGGCTGAAATATACCATCCGTACAATATGGGCGAAACAGCTGAAAACGTTGCGAAACAATGGCAGATTAGCCGTGAAGCACAGGACGAATTTGCAATCCAATCTCAAGAAAAGTATTTTAAAGCATTAGCAGAAGGCAAGTGGAATAATGAAATAATTGGTGTTGAAATTACTGAAAATAGAGAGCCTATTGTTTTCTTAAAAGATGAACATCCTAGGCAAACAACTATTGAAAAATTGGCTGGTTTAAAGCCAGCTTTTGCAAAAGATGGTAGCGTTACTGCTGGTAATTCTTCTGGCATAAATGATGGTGCGTCTGCTTTGCTATTGGCAAGTGAAGAGGCAGTTAAATTGTTCAATTTAAAACCCATTGCAAGAGTAGTGAGCACAGCAATTGCGGGTGTACATCCAAGTATTATGGGTGTTGGCCCAATAGCTGCTACTAATAAGGCTTTACAACGTGCAGGTATTACCAAAAATGAACTTGATTTAATTGAATTGAACGAGGCTTTTGCGTCGCAAAGTTTGGCTTGCATCAACGATTTACAGTTAGATAAAAGCTTAGTAAATGTTAACGGTGGATCAATTGCAATTGGTCATCCTTTAGGTTGCAGCGGTGCGAGAATTACAACTACTTTATTGCATGAAATGAAGCGTAGAAAAAGCCATTACGGCTTGGCTACAATGTGTGTGGGTGTTGGGCAAGGTGCAGCTGTTGTTTTTGAAGGGTTGTAAAATCTTACTTGTAATAAGTCTCATCTAAATAAAATAAACCATCCTCTTTTTTCCAATACCAAAACTTCTTTTTATAAATTGAATAAGTGCCTTTTAAACTTTTCTGTGCAAATACCTCTGGCACATAAATTACTTTAGGGGGAATCATTTTATATCGCAAATTTAAGTTTGCTTTTTGTGCTGGAGTAAAGGCTCTTGCAATTTTTGTATAGTCTGGTTTTAAGTTTTCTTCAACTGGTAATTTCTCTAATGGCGTTAAAATCCTGCCGTTGCCATCAATCACAATCATTGCGTTTACATTGGCAACTCTTGTGGTGGCGGTTGATGGAAGATCTGTTGAAGCAGTTGAGTTTGTTGGGTTGCCGGGGTTATTAGTTGGTGATGAACTTGAATTTGTAGTTCCTTTTGTTGGTACTGATTTTTTACTACACGCAACAATTGCTACCATTATAAATACAACAGGGAATATTTTTTTCATGTTAATTATACTTTAAAAATTATGCCAAATATTTATCAAAAATTAATACGTCTGTTTCAAGGTTCTATTATCTTTAAATCCTAAAATAATTGTATGAAAAAATTGATTTTTACTTTGGCTTTTGTACTTGGTATTGTTGCAGTAAGTTTTGCCCAACAAGATACAACCCTGACCCAATATGTTGGTAAATATAAATTTGCAGAAGGGAGTATTGTGGCCGAAGTGATGGTGACGATTTATAATGGTGCGTTGATTGCAACTTCATCTCACGGCACGTCTGCATTAGTAAAAGAAACCGAGGATTTGTACGCCCTTGTTGCATTTCAGGGCAAAGCTTTTTTTAAACGAGATGAAAGTAAAAAGGTAATTGGCGTAAGTATCAGTGCAATGGGTTATCAATTAGAAGGTACAAAAGAGAACCCAAATTATAGTTTTGATAGTAAACAAATACTTCTAAAACTCAAAAGATAGTAACGCTGTTTGGGCAATTATTTGTTGCTCACTGGTTATTAAGTTTTTAACAACACAAGTGCCATCTTCTAATTCCTTACTCCCAAGCATAATGGCGTAGAGAATATGTTTTTTATCGGCATATTTAAATTGCTTTTCAAATTTTGTTGTCTCGTGAAATAGTTCGCAACTAATATTATTTGCTCGTAACTGTTGCATCAATTCAAAGGCTTTTTTGCTTTCAGCTTCGCCGAGATTAAAGAATAAAACTTGGATGGTAGATTGTACTTCTGTAGGGAATAATTTCAACTCTTCCATCACATCATAAATTCTATCAATGCCAAAGCTAATGCCAACTCCAGGCACATTTGGCACACCAAATAAACTTGTTAAATCATCGTATCTACCACCACCACCAATGCTACCCATTTGCACACCTTTTGCTTTAATTTCAAAAATAATTCCTGTATAATAGTTTAAGCCACGAGCAAGAGTAAAATCGGCAACTATTTGTGATTTATGATTTGTGATTTCAGAGTAATTAAGAATGTATTCAATTTCATGAATACCAGTTTTGCCAGTTTCATTATCACCTAGTAAGTTTTTCAGTTGTGATAATCGTTCTTCGGTATTGCCATCAATTTGTAAATACTTTTCAATGGTAATTATTTGAGCCTCATTTAAATCACGGTTTACCAACTCTTCTTTTACTTTTTCTAATCCAATTTTATCTAGTTTATCAATGGCAACAGTTATATCAACCAATTTATCTAAACCACCACATATTTCTGCTAATGCTGCCAATATTTTCCGGCTATTGATTCTTATTTCAACATCAATTCCTAACTTTTCAAATACTGTAGCGTAGATATTTTCCAACTCTACTTCGTTCAATAAACTATTACTACCAACAACATCTGCATCGCATTGGTAAAACTCACGATAGCGGCCTTTTTGAGGCCTATCGGCACGCCAAACAGGTTGGATTTGGTAGCGTTTAAATGGCATAGTCAGTTGCCCATAATTCATGGCTACATAACGTGCAAACGGAATTGTAAGGTCGTAACGCAAAGCCCTTTCTGTAATATTTTTCGTATTCTTCCCAGCCAATATTTTCTCGAATTCAGCCTTAGTTTGTTCTAATTTATTTTCATTATCTAAGCCATTATTTAATATTTTGAAAATTAATTTATCTCCTTCCTCTCCATATTTACCCATTAAGGTTTCGAGGTTTTCCATGGCAGGTGTTTCTAAGGGTGCAAAGCCATACAACTCAAACACAGTGCGGATTGTATTAAAAATATATTGACGTTTACGCACTATTTCTGTAGAAAAATCTCTTGTACCTTGTGGTAAACTTACAGTTGGCTTAGCCATATAATCAATTAAGAATTAAGAATTAAGAATTAAGAATTATGACCAATGACAAATGAATGCTGCGAAAATAGCTGTAATCATGTAATCAATTATACTATTGCTGCTGCTGTAGGGCCGCTAAAAATTTATTGATAACTACTTCGCAAGCTGCATCTAACATTGCATATACTTTTTTAAAATCTTCAATACCACCAAACCAAGGGTCAGGCACTTCTCTGTTTTCATTTAGATACAATTCGTTTAGCAATAAATCAATTTTATTTTCATTAAAATAACTACCCGCTATGCGTTTCACATCGTTGTAATTATCACTGTCCATCACATAAATCTTATCAAAAATTTCAAAATCTGTTTTTTTAAATTGCCGGCACTTTTGTTGAGTAATATTCACACCATTTTCTTTGGCTACTTTTTGCGATAATACATGTGGCGGTTCGCCAATATGATAGTTGCCCGTACCTGCACTATCTACTTGAATATTCAAAGAATTTGCATTTGCTTTATGCTGTAAAATGCCCTCTGCCAAAGGGCTGCGGCAAATATTACCCAAACAAACCATTAAAATTTTCATGATGCAAATATAAAACTGGGTAAAGCTTTCTGTAGCTTTTGTTAAACATTATAAGCCAATTTATGGAAATTTCAAAGCCTTGCATCTTCAATAAAATCTATGTTATGAATAATTTGCCATCTAATAATTTATTACAGGCCTTCGTCAAAATCAAAAATCATTATATTGCCACCTCAGTTTCTGAGAGTGCTATTATGGAAAACGATTTTAGAGAAAATAAGGCAAAAGATGTAGCCAAGAAAGTGTTTGATATAACCCGAGCTTTATTAATAATCGCCATTGGTTTAGTTATGATTTTTGGCGATAAGTATAATGTGCCTTTAGCCATTGGGTTAGATCCGATTTTGAAGTATGGTTTTGGTGGGACTTGTTTGTTGTATGGTGGTTTTAGATTTTATCGTGGCATTAAGGGGGATAACTATTTATGAAACAGTTTTTTTTGATTCCAGTGAGTGGCTTTTTTTTATTGGTAATTGGATGTAACGATACTGCTAACAATAAAAAAATTGAAACTGATAGACCTGATAGAGGCACCATTAACATTAGTGTAGATGAAAGTTTTAAGCCTGTAATTGAAGAACAGATTAAAGTATATGAATCTACTTATCCTAATGCTAAAATAAATGCTTTTTACAAGCCAGAAGTTGAATGTTTTAAAGATTTGCAAAGCGATAGTACAAGGATGATAATTGTTGCAAGGGGATTAAATAAAAATGAGCGTAATTATTATCAGAGTTCTTTAAAATTTTTGCCCTACTACAGCAATGTTGCTTACGATGCAGTTGCAGTAATTGTAAACCAAAAAGATAAAGACAGCGTATTTACAATAGCACGTTTGCACAACATTTTAAGTGGTAAAGAAAATACAACTGCAGTGATGGATGGTAAAAATGCAACAAGCACGGTTAGGTACTTGCAGGATAGTATTTTAAAAGGGAAGCAATTTGGGCCAAACGTTGTGGCAGCAAAGAATAGCGAGGATGTAGTGAAGATTGTTTCTAGTACAGAAAACGCTATTGGTTTCGTAGGATTAAGTTGGGTTGGCGATAGTTACGATGCTAAACAACAAGCTCAATTAAAAACTATAAAATTGGCTTTAGTAGAGTGTACTATTTGTAAAGAGGGCGAGTTTGCAAAGCCATCTCAAGCAACAATAACATATCTACAATATCCCTTGGCACGACCCTTGTATTATATTGTAAAAGAAAATGCGACAGGATTAGGAACAGGCTTTGGAAATTTTATGGGTTTAGAACGAGGGCAACTCATATTTAGAAGAGCATTTTTGGCCCCAGCAAAAATTAGTTTTAAAAAAAGATCAAGCAAAATAAAAACAGATGATTAACAATTCTAAAACACTACACATGAAGAAGGTATTTTTTTTGCTGTTTGCAGCAATTGTTACTGTGGAAAGCGTAACCGCACAGAGTATAGCAGAGGGTATTAAATACCTTAACTACAAGAAGGATAAAAGTGCTGAAGGTGTATTCAGGAAATTGTACGATGGGAATCCAAAAGATGCACAAAATATTTATTGGTACGGCCAAGCATTACTAGCAAAAGACGATATAAAAGGTGCTAAAGCTTTGTACCAAAAAGCCTTGCAAGAAGGTGTAAATGATTCATGGATTTTAGTTGGTATGGGGCATGTAGAAATTGTAGAAGGTGGCAATATGAATTCTGCAAAACAGAAGTTTGAGCAAGCCATTACACAATCAACCGAAACAAAAGGTAAAAATAAAAATAAGCCCAATGCTGCTATTTTAAACGCCATTGGTCGTGCAAATGCTGATGGTGGTAGCAAACTAGGCGACCCAATTTATGCCATTGATAAGTTAAAACAAGCCGCTGCATTAGATGCAACTAATCCTGATATTATGATTAATATGGGTGTTAATTATTTAAAACTTGGCGGCGATCAAGGCGGTGAAGCGGTAAAAGCGTACCAAGATGCCATTGCTCGTGACCCTAAAAATGCGTTAGCAATGTATAAAATTGGCTTAATTTATAAAAGCCAAGACAATAAGTCGTTATTTGAACAATTTTTTGCCGATGCAAATGTTGCTGACCCAACATTCCCATTAGGTTATAATGCTTTGTACGATTATTATGCAAATCGTGATGTAAATAAAGCTAAAGACAATATTGAAAAATATATTCAATATGCCGATAAAGATTGTAATACAGATTATTTATATGCTGATTATTTATTCAGGGCAGGAAAAAACCAAGAGAGTTTAGATAAAACAAAAGCAATGGAAGCTGGCGAGTGCAAATCATTCTATCAACTACCGCTATTATACGCTTTTAATTATGATAGATTGAATGATAGCATTCAAGCTAAATTGTACATAGAAAAATATTTTGCCACAGTACCTCAAGATAAAATTACACCTGCTAATTACGACATTGCAGTTAAGATTTTTTCTAGGTTTCCTGGTAGTGAAACCGTAGCAATTGGTTATTTACAAAAAGCTATTGATAACGATACGTCAGTTGCAAATAGAATTATTTATGCAAATCAAGCCGCTAATTTAATGGGTAAAGCTAAAATGTATGGTGAGCAAATTAAATGGTTACAAACCGCTGTTAAATTTAAAGGTGGCACTATGGGTGAAGCTGATTATTATGGTATGGCAAACACGGCTTTTAATGGTAAAGATTATGTTGCTACAATGGAAGTTGCAAAAAAATATATCGAAGCTTTTCCTGCAAAACCACAACCCTATTATTTTAATGTTCGTGCAGCTAAAGCAATTGATACAAGTGGCAAATTAGGTACTGCGATTGTACCAGTTTTACAACAAAATGAGTATTTGTTAAAAGATACAGCCTTGGTAAATATTGAGAAGAATAAAAAAGCAGTATTTAATAACTATTACTATCTGTTGAAATACTATAATGACGTTCAGAAGGAAACACAAAAAGCTATAGATGTTACTGATAAAATGTTAGCACTATATCCAAACGTTGGTGGCGAAGAAAACACATTTGCAACTCAAACAAAAGATGCTCTAACTAAGAGTCTCAATAAGTCAGGTGGAAAGTCAACATCCTCCAAACCGAACGGTAAATAAAAATAATTAAGAAATAACTCTCCCAATAGTGGAGAGTTTTTCTTTTGTATCAATCACACCCTTATTTTTGCTTCTTACAAAATTAATACTATGAATTGGCTTTCTCTTTTGTTAGATGTAACCGATACCTCAGCAGCCAGTTATTTCCCCATAGGTATTCAATTATTATTTGCAGCAGGTTTTGTAGCTGCAATGATTGGCATGTCTGCATTGGTTGGGCCCAAGCGTGCTACAAAAGATAAATTAGAAAATTTTGCCAGTGGTATAGAATCTCATGGCGATGCAAGACAACCAATGGCCATTAAATATTTTTTAGTA
>JAYVNQ010000142.1:0-4957 GCA_043758365.1 Chitinophagales bacterium | reverse complement strand
CTTTAAAAGCGTCATCAAAACGGGTGAGATAATGCTTTAAAGCTGTTGCAGAGTAATGGTCTATCACATCGCCTTCACCACCGGGTGCAGCACGTTCAACCATTTTGCCATGCCAGCCTTGAAAGAGAGCATACAACGTCCAATTACCCTGTAACGCAGTCCAGTTAAGCTTTCCAGTAACATCTACTTTCTTTGTCAAGTCAATTGTTTCACCTTTGTCAGAATAAGCCATTAATGTTGTTACTGGCAAAACCTTAGGGTAACGAACTTGATCGAAAGCATAAGCTTGTAAATTTTTATTGGTAGCAATTGGGTAAGATAATGCGTTCACATCAACCTTCATTTTACTCTCAGACCTGTAAAATATTTCCTGCTGAAACGTTACATTTTCTTGCAAGGTTTCGCCTTCTTTTAACGCATACGTTTTTAGGTTAATATTCTTACAAGCATCAATGGGCGTAACCCAAGGACCACCAAAAGGCCAGCCAGTGGCATTAGCTAAATCAATGCCCATATTCAAACGCTTTGCTTCGCTTAATGTATGCTGTAACATGGTCATCCACTTGTCTGACAAAAATGGAATAAACTCGGCTTCGTGGCCTTTTACACCATAAATGGGTGTTATTTCTAAACCGCCCAAACCTGCTTTTTCGTACAGGTTCATAGCTGCTGTTAGGTCGGCTTTGTTTACGGCACTTCCTTCCCACCACCAACGTGTCCATGGCTTGGTTGTTTTTGTAATGGCCGGCCATTGTATTTGTTCATATGAAGCAGCACTAACTAAAAAGAAGAAACAAAGTGCAATTATTTTTTTCATGAATTTGCGTATTAATTTTTTTGTAAAGAGTAGTCAGTAGAGTCAAATGAACCCTAAATACAACAACTATCAAAACATATCAAATTTTATAGCTTCTCAACTTACTGTCTTTACGGCCTTCCTGTCTCTCGGACTTTTCTAACTTCTCTTTACTTCTACCGCGTACACTTCTTCTATCCCTTCAAAATTTGCTCGAAACACCACCCATTTACCGTCTTCACTAAAGTGTACGTTTGGTTCTAATTTGTAATTATGGTACTTCATATTTACTAGTTTTTCTGCCACTAAATTGTCGCCTTTAGGCGTAAACAAATAAATGTACTGCCCATCTTTTGCCTTAGCTACTTGACCAGAATCGGCACCATCACCACAAAATATTTTACCATTTTGCCAAGTATTAAAATGGATGCTCCATTCGTTGCGTTGCATTTGCCATTTTTGTTCTTTGCCAGTAGCAATATCAGTACCGCCAATAAAGAAAGTTTTACCTTTTGGCAATTGCAAATCGTACCAAATAGTCTTACCATCTACACCCAACCATTCGTGGCCAGCAATTTCCATATCCATGGTGCGTTTGTGCATCAATTTTACGTCTTTGGTTATTACATCAATCATCCAAATTCTATTTAATTTATGCCAAGGGCCTTCGTGACAAAACATTAATAAGGTTGGGTTTATTGGCGAAAACTGCACATGACCAAGCCATGTATTTTCTGTATGAATTTTTTTTAACTCGGCAGTTTTAGTGTTAATAGTAAATAAATCGTTGGGTAAATGGGCATCAAAAATTAACTGAAAAAACTCACTTTTTAAAGGATGTTTTCTTGAAATTTCTTTCTGCTCATCGCTTGCTTTTGAGCCAGCCAACATTGTACCATCAGCATTTACCGTAGCAATACTGCCTTTATAATCAGTAGGAAAAACAAACACCAATCGGCTTTTTTTAGTAATAATATTTACCGCAAAAACACTGTCTTGAATTTGATAAAAAGCTTCTTTTGTAACAGCGCATACAATCTCACCATTCATAGGCGAATTAGCATTAGTTAAAGGCTTTGCCTGAAACGTTTTCATATCCAACAAATAGAGTTGCTTGTTATAAATATTGTCCGTTGTCGCTGCCCGTCTAACTCTTTCAGATTCTTCGCCACCTTTTTGTTTGCTACTGTTGTAATACACCATTTTACCATCAATAAATGGGTTATTATGAAAGTAGAAACTCATGTTACTCCCTTCGGTTCTAGAAATGCGTACTACTTTATGGTGCGTTGTGGCATCAATCCACTCAAGCGGCATTTGCTTTTGCGAACCCGTTTCTAATATTGGCTGTGCAATAATTGTATTAATGCTTAGTACAATTAATAAGCTACAATAAATTAAGAATTTTTTCATGTGGGCAATTGTTTAAATTATAATTATTAATTTTTACTTCGTTAATTACCATCAGGTTTTACAACCGTACTTTTTGGACTTTCATACCAATGCCAAGTTGCCAAATCATCGGGTTTTGATGGATTGAAAGTGGTAGTTGGATCTATTAAAAATTTGGCAAGCCCAAGCTTATTTTGTTTAATACCTTCAATTACACATTTCGCTAATTCGTATGCACCATACGGATTAAAATGGGTGTTATCAGCTAGTGCTTTAGTTTGACCGGGATACGTATTTGCAGGATAATGCACAAAAGCTTTCTTAGATTCATTAGGCCCAAGCGCTTCGTAAAACAAGTTGCTCATGGCATTTAAATCAATGAGGGCAACACTTTCATCGGTAGTAGCTTTGCGAGCAGCAGCGGGAAAATCGCCCAAACTATTGACGTTTTTACCCGTACTATCAAAATTTCTACGAGCGGTTGATGTAACCACAACTGGTATAGCACCTTTCTTTTTTGTTTCGTTGATAAAGAGTTTTAAACGTTCGGTATAAGATTTCCAAGCACCATCATTAGCACCTTTATCTTTCTGATCGTTATGCCCAAATTCTATAAATAAATAATCACCGGGTTTAATTACGCTTAATACTTTTTCTAATCTTTTACTACCTAAAAAACTACCTAAGGTTAGGCCAGATTCTGCATGATTGGCAATAGAAACACCTTGCTTAAAAAAGTTAGGAATCATTTGCCCCCAAGCTGCCCAAGGTTCATCGTCTTGATTTACAACTGTTGAATTACCAGCTAAGTAAACGGTAATAGCATCGGTTACTTTGGTTATTTTCATGGCAACTACCGATGGTTTGGTATTATTAAATTCAAAGGTTAGTTTATCATCCCAATCTAATTTGGTGAGTTCTCTATCTTTTAAACTCACTTTTTGTGTGGCGTTTATTTGACGCTCTTTACGGTTGATGGTAAATGTTTTAGTAACAAATTCACCAGGTTTTGTTACAATATTTTCGAGCATTAATCGGCGAGATTCTGCTTTTACTGTTGTTACGGTTGCTTCCTTTAAATCGCCAAAGGTGATGGTGATATTGTAATTGCCTTCGGGCAAATTAACAGAGAAATAAAATGGTTTTATACTGGTGATAAAATCGCATTTTAGGGCATCTTTTCCGGGGCGTTCAACTGAGTTTACTACGCTTCCAAAATCGAACCCAAAACCTTTTTCTGTTGAATAATTGTCGGACGATTTTACCTGCGTATAATTTCTGGCAACCTTACCATCCCCAAAATCGAACTTGTAAGATGTTGGTTTTTCTTGTGCTGAAATAGCCATGTTGCGAAAAACTATTAGCAATGCTATCATCAACAACCGAGGGATTATTTTTTTCATATTGTATTTGTGTTAAGAGCTTATAGTAAAGCCAATCGTTAAATAGATTGGAAAGTTAGCACACACCTACACTTTATCATCCTGTACTATCCTGCAAAAAAGGCAACCATTTTATGAATGGTTGCCTTGCTAAATGATAGGTTTTTTGCTTGATTTGTAGGGGTAAAATAATGAAGCTTATTACAGTTCAACAACTGTAAATCTGGAATTATAGATAGTTTTTTAGAATTGTTAGAACTGTTTATAATGATTTAAACCGCGACTTATATTAATTCCACTTAAATGGTAAATAGTATTCTTTGCGTAATAATTTGTCTCGTACAGCGGCGGCTTGTGGATTGCCATCTTTTTGTAATTTATTAAAAATGCGGGTAGCAATAAAAGAAGGATCGTTTCTACGTAAAGCTATACGCAATAAATCGCCCCATCTATAACCTTCATAAGCCAACTCTAACCCAGCTTCGTTAATGATAGAATTTTCCATATCTATAGTACTTAACGTATCACTTTGAGGCGTACTTACTAAGCGTGCCCTGTTTCTAATGCCATTAGCTCTGTGCCAAGGTCCTCTAAATCTAGGAAACTCGCCATTACGTGCATCAAAATTATAAGGTGCAGGGTAACTTAACGTATTCATCAGGTTCGTAACATCTCTTCCAGATACTGCAACCGTATCAAAGGTTGTATTAATACCATTGTTTACAAATGCGTAAGCTAGTTTTGTTCTACCATCTCTATTGGCACATTCAGCAAATTTTAAATGCATATTGGCGGCTCTATTTAAAAATAATTGCCCCTTTTTTTGCAATACATCAATTGGTAAAAACGTAGATTCGTTTAAATATTGGTATAAATACTTCATAATTACTGGCTGACCATTTAAGGTTTTATACGTAATTACACCACGACCATCGTATGGAAACCCATTAGATTGCAATTGGCTGTTCCAACCATCTATGGCTTGCTTTGAAGGCTTTACTAAATACTTGCCACCATTATTAGAAAATAATTCTATAAAAGGATTAACCGGTGCAAAACTTGGATTAAATGGCAATACCCACATCATTTCCCAGTTCCAAATAGCGTCTTGACCACGGGTAAACATAGAGCGCCAACCTTGTGAGTTATTGTCTATTAATGAATTAATATCGTTTTCTCTAAATCTGACATAGCCAATTGATAAATCGTTATTTGTTACTACATCACCAAAACGCACTTTGAAATTATTGTAAGCTGCATCAGTATTAGTACCCCAATTATAGCCACCTTCGCCTTCCATTACACTTCTATAATAAGTAGCTGCTTTTGTAAAATTGCCCTTCCACAAGTTTAAATCACCTAAAAAAGCTGACTTTTCAATAAAAAA
>JAYVNQ010000141.1:0-14776 GCA_043758365.1 Chitinophagales bacterium | reverse complement strand
GTTTTTTTTGTCATTAATAATTTAACGACTGGCTTCCTTTTTTAGTATCAATACATCGGCCAATAACCTTTTCTAAATAATTAACTCAAACAGCTTCTCATTCAAAAAAAAGTAGCAAAGCCTGTATTTTATCCAAACTTTGCTATTATCATTTTATTTCCACAATAAATTACACAGATTTTTTACCTAATAAAAGCGATACTACAAACAGTACCACAAATAGGAAAAAAATAATTTTAGCAATACCTACAGCCCCTGCTGCAATACCGCCAAAACCAAAAATGGCTGCAATAATTGCAATAATTAAAAACGTGATTGTCCAACGTAGCATAACAAATAATTTTATTAGTGAATAATAATTGTATTAAGTAAAAAACAATGCCATGTTAAAATAAACTGTTTAAGTAATTGGGATTTAAATCGAGGAATAAGTTACTCAAAATTTCAGGAGTGGTATTTGACAAAGTAATAATCTAAACTTACCATTATGACTATCAATTTCAGTATGAACTGTGCAGAGTCAGATCAACGCAGTAGCTTATCACTTTTAAGAAATTTATTGGATAGATTAGAAAAATCTGTTGGTACAGACCATTGTAAACATGTAGAATTAGAACTTTACGAAAAGTATGAAGATTCTGCTAACAATGGTAAAATGGCTGTTGTAAGAATAAGTTCTGAAAAGCAGGTTTTTGTAGGTGACTCATTATCTAAAACTTGGTACGATGCAATGCTTGACGCCTTTGACTTTGTACAACAAAAAATTGAAGCTGCTATGATAAAACCAATTGTGGCAATATTGTAAGTAAGCTGTAAAATTAAGCGAAAGCCCTATGATAAATTTTTTATCATAGGGCTTTTTACATCTAGGCAGGAAAATATATTGTAAAAGTAGCACCAATATTTTCTACACTGTTAGCAGTAATATAACCGTTATGGTTAAGCAATATTTTTTTACACATTGCCAACCCAATACCCTTGCCTTTATAGTCAGATTTTTGCCCATGCAAACGCCTAAAAATGGTAAATAATTTATGGGTGTACTCCTCGTTAAAACCAATACCGTTATCGGCAAAACTTATTTTATGAAACGTTTTTTTGCCCTTGTTTTTACCTAAAAAATCATCATCTACCAACTCGTACCCTATTTTTAAAAATGGTGGCATAACAGGTTTTTTGTATTTTACTGCATTGTCTATTAACTGCTTAAACAATTGTGCTAATTGCTTTTTATCGCCAGTTATTTTAGGCATTTTTTCTACAAAAATTTGTAACCCATTATTTATTACATAGTCGTCACTGATGGCAATAATCAATCGGTTTGCATCTATATCTTCTTTAACCAATGCTGTTTTGCTAATGTTAAAATAAGTCACCACATCATCTATTAATAGCTGCATCTGCTGTGTTGAGGCATTGATACGGTCAATGGTAGTTTTTGCATTAGCATCTAATAAATTTTTTGAGCCATATAATAATTTACTACTAAACAACCGCACTTTTCGCAGTGGCTCTTGCAAGTCATGAGATGAAATTTCTGCTATTTGCTGCAACTCCTCATTACTTTGGCTTAGAGCTTCAATAGTTGTTTCTAATTGATTTTGATAACGCATCCTAATTTTAAATTCTCTCAAAATAAAAAAGAAACTGATAATTGTAATGATCAACGAAACCCCTAAAGAAAAAGACAAATAGCCTGGTGTAATTCCCTCATATTTTTCTTTTTCGTCTTTTCGTATTGCCAGTAACCCTTCCTCTGTATTGGTCATTTTAAGTATGGCATTCCTTATTTGGGTCATTAAAAAATTGCCTTTCCGCATACCATCTGTAATACCTAAAACCTCATTTTTCGATTTTAAAAAAGTATAGTAAGCCATAATACTCATCTTTTCTTTAATATCAACCTGCAATAATTTGCACCTATTAAGTTGAGATCTGTTATCGCTTAATAAAAATTGCAACGAGTCTATAGCTATATGTACTTTTTTTATAGATGATAAATAAGGTAACAGAAATACCGAGTCGCCACTTAATAAATAGCCCCTTGTACCAGTTTCAGCATCTTTTACAAAAGATTCTACTTGATGTAATTGGCTTATTACCATATAAGTATGCACCACAGCATCGTTGTATGATGCAGTGTATTTCAACCGTTGTTTAATAGTAATGGTTATGATAACCAAAGCCAAAAAAGATATGATAAAAGATATAGTTATCAATATAAAATTTCTCTTCACGGTGCATTTTTTGGGTAAAATATTCTACAATTTTTGAAAACTTTCAGTTATTTTCAATAAATTTTTACTTCTAATTTTTGAATCTGTATTGATAATCAGTGTGATTAACATTTTGTAAGATAATTTCTAAAATTGGCTTTGTACTTGCATTTATGATAACTCCAAAAGATTTAACTATGCTTTATCAAAATATTGCCCAAAAACAAACTTTAAAAATATTACCGCAGCAAATACAGTTCCTAAATATTTTGCACTTAACCAATCAAGAGCTGCAAGCTAAGCTACAAAACGAGTTATTAGAAAACCCTTTTTTAGAGGTTGATAAACCAATTGAAGATAGCCTTGAAGCAAAGAGCAACGAACCAGACGATTTTAAAGATTGGGATGAATATGCCTACGATGATGTGCCAGATTATAAGCTAGAAACACAAAATTATTTTGCCGAAGAAGACGCACCAACCATGCCTTTAGCCGATATAAAAGATTTTAAGGAAGATCTTAAAGAGCAGCTTAGGATGAAAGTAAATGACGAAACGACTATCACCATCGCAAACTATATCATCAACTCGTTAAACGATGATGGTATGCTGGAAACTAGTATTGAAGATTTAACAGACGATTATAGTTTTAGTAACAAAAAATTTACCGAAGAAACCAAGTTTATTGAGGTACTAAATATTGTACAAAGCCTAGAGCCAATAGGCATTGCAGCTCGTTCATCTCAAGAATGTTTATTACTACAAATAAAGGCAAAATCCAAACAAAATATACTTGATAAAAAAGCTATTTTATTACTTGAAAAATATTTTCATTTACTTAAAGCTGCCCAGTTTGATAAGCTGCACGAAGTGCTTGGAGTAGATGATGAAGAGTTTAAAATGATAGTAGATCATATAGCAAGTTTTAAATCGAAACCAGTGGTTGGACATGCAGGTGGCGTGGTGCAAAAAAATACAGTGTTACCAGATTTTGTGGTAAGAAGCGAAAATGGTGTACTACTGGTATCCTTAGCTAACGAATATGCCAGCACCTTACGCATCAACACAGATTGGCAACAATCTATCAGTAGCCAAAACAACCTTAACAAAGAAGCCAAACAATACATTAAAAATAAATTGAGCAGTGCAGAGTGGTACATTCAAGCAATTAAGCAACGAGAAGGCACCATGCTACGAATTATGAAGGCTATTGTAGCTATGCAACCAAACTATTTTGAGCATGGTGATGCTAACCTTTTAAAACCAATGGTATTAAAGAATATTGCCGAAAAAGTAGGGGTTGACATCTCAACGGTCTCACGTATTACTTGTAATAAATATATGGATACACCCTTTGGAATGATTTTGTTAAAAGACTTATTTACCGAAGGTGTAGTAAACCAAACCGGGGATAGTATTAGTAATCGTGTGATACAAATGGCCATTGCTGATATTGTGAAAATGGAGGATAGAAAGCAACCTTATACGGATCAACAATTGGTAGCAATGTTGAACGGAAAAGGTATTGATGTGGCAAGAAGAACAGTTACAAAATATAGGGAGCATTTACAAATACCAATGAGCCAAATGAGGAGGATGTGGGCATCGTGATAAGAGAGTATTGCTAATTAATGATTTGAAGATTTTTATAATTGAATGAATAAATATTTACAGGAGGCGAACAACTGCTGAATCAAAAAATCTCAAAATCAAAATTTGTTAAAATATACTTGAACGAATGGCAAAGAAAATTTTAGTGGTAGATGACGATGTGGACATGTGTAATTTATTGAACCGCTTCTTAACCCGCAATGGTTTTGAAGTGTCGTGCGTATATACAGGTAAATCTGCGGTAGATATACTCCCAAACTTTAACCCAGACATAATTCTGTGCGACTATCGCTTAGATGATATGACTGGCACAGATTTAATATCAAAATTTAAAGCATTTAGCTTTCAATTACCCGTAATAATCATTACTGGCTATAGCGATATTAAAACAGCCGTAGAGGTGATGAAAAGCGGTGCAATTGACTATGTTACCAAACCACTTTTTCCAGATGAAATTTTATCGACCATTAACAAAATTTTAAATGGGGAAACCCCATCAAAACCTGCCCAACAAAAAAAACAGACTTC
The DNA here is from genome assembly GCA_043758365.1 of Chitinophagales bacterium. Lineage (GTDB taxonomy): Bacteria > Bacteroidota > Bacteroidia > Chitinophagales > Chitinophagaceae > Parasediminibacterium. Next base: position 10,422 of record JAYVNQ010000141.1, on the reverse strand, counting down.
TAATAAAGAAAGTAGCTACGCCAATAAAGAATATGTATTTGGCAATAGCCCATCTTTCAATAAAATTATAGAGCAGATAAAACGCGTTTCGCCCACTAATTACACCGTAATTATTTATGGAGAAAGTGGTAGTGGTAAAGAAGTGATTGCTAAAGAAATCCATCGCAATAGCAAACGGAGTGGTCAAGCCTTTCAAGCGGTGGATTGTGGTGCATTATCAAAAGAATTAGCTGCAAGTGAATTGTTTGGTCACGAGAAGGGGTCTTTTACAGGTGCAGTTGCCGAGAAAAAAGGCATATTTGAAATAGCAAATGGAGGTACTGTTTTTTTAGATGAAATTGCTAATCTTTCGTACGACGTTCAGGTAAGTTTATTACGTGTTGTTCAAGAGCGCAAAATGCGTCGAGTTGGAGGTCTTAAAGACATTGATTTAGATGTTCGCATTATTGTGGCCAGTAATGAGAAATTATTAGATGCCGCAAAAAAAGGAAAATTTAGAGAAGATTTATACCACCGTTTCAACGAATTTAGTATAGATGTACCGCCGTTAAAAGAGCGACGTGAAGACATACTAATGTTTGCTGGTTTTTTTTTAGAAAAAGCAAATGAAGAACTTGAGAAAAATATTAATGGACTTAGTGCCGAGGTAGCAAATATTTTTAAAAACTATGTTTGGCCTGGCAATTTGCGTGAAATGAAAAACGTAATTAAACGTTCTGCTTTATTAACCGATGGTACTTTTATAGAAACCTCATCGTTGCCTTTTGAGTTGGTAAATTATAGCCGCTTACAGTTTGAAACACCACTTCAGCATAAAAATATTGAACAAGAAAATAGCGGTTCGAATGAAGATGTAGTTTACACAAATTATAACCTACCACAGGAGCCATTAATTATTTATAGAGATGTTCCATCACATGCACCGCCAGTAATTTTTGATACTCAAATACCACAACACAAACCTCAATTAAATGAAAAAAGTTTACGTGGTGCATCGTTAGATGCTGAATACGAAACTATTGTTGCTGCACTAAAAGCAGCCAATTTTAATAAGAGCAAAGCTGCTAAAATTTTGGATGTAGACCGTAAAACCTTATACAACAAAATGCGTCAGTTTAAAGAGTTTAACAACGAAATTTAAAAGATGGAACAACAAGACAATGCCAACAGTCAATTGCAACATCTAAAAGAGTTGTACAGCAATAATGAAGATATTAATTCGGTTTACAACAAACTAACCGACTTTATACCTGGTATCGTTTATGTGTATGACACATCCAACAAAAAACTACGTTACATTAATAAAAAAGTTACCGAGCTTTTAGGCTACAGTTTTGATGATATTAATACTTGGGAAGATGATTGGCAGCAACTTATTTTTAACGATGATAAAGAATTGGTAACAACCGAAATACAAAAATATTCTCACTTAAAAGATGACGAAAGTCACAGCTATAAAAGTCGCTTAAACCATAAAGAAGGTAACTGGAGATATTTTAAAACACAAGGCACCGTTTTACGCCGTGGCACAGATGGAAAAGCTGCCTCTATTTTATTTATTGCCCAGGACATTACAGACCAACAAAAAACAACTGAAGAAAATAAAAAATTAAATGCCGTAATGGAAGAAACCCAGCTAATGCTGGATTTTGGCGTTTGGACTCTTGATATAAAAACACTAACAGCCGAATGTTCCTCAGGTTATTACAGGTTGCTTGGTTATAATGATAATGAAAAACCGCAAGTAACTTTAGAAACACATGCCTCGTATATTCCTGAACCAGATAGAGAAAGAGTAATTGCCATTATTTTAAAAGCTGCGGAAAGAAAAACAGAGTTTGAAGTTGAACATAAAATCGTTACCCAAAAACAAGAAAAAAAAATCGTGATTTGCAGAGGTAAAATTGTATTAAACGATGAGGGTGATGCCATTAAAATTGTTGGCAGCTGTATGAATATTACCAAGGTACGCAATACAGAAAATGTCTTAGGTAATAAAATTGAAGACCTTAACCGAAGCAATAAAGACTTAGAAGAATTTGCCTACATAGCCTCACATGATTTGCAGGAACCACTAAGAAAAATAAGCACTTTTGGCCAACGGCTTGCTACAAAATTTAAAGATGTATTAGATGAGGAAGCCGTGGCATATTTAACCCGTATGATGGTATCTACCGAAACTATGCGGCAGCTAATAGATAATTTATTAGAATACTCACGTGTAACACGCAACATGCAAAGTTTTGAAAAGGTGGATATGAATATTCTTTTAAAAACAGTTGTTAACGAACTTGATTTAATAACAGACGAAACAGGTACAACTATTACCCACAAAGGCTTACCCACAATACAAGCAATGCCTTTGCAAATAAAACAACTATTTATAAACCTGATAACAAATGCTATAAAGTTTAGGAAAAAAAACGAGGCTTGTGTGATAGATATTTCTGCGGCACCATTAACCGCCGTTGAATATGCCGAGTATGGATTAGCAATTGGCAAACAATATTTTCGTATTAGTGTAAAAGATAACGGGGTTGGTTTTGAAAAAGAATATGCCCAAAAAATATTTATTATTTTTCAACGCTTGCATGGCAAAGCCGATTACCCAGGTTCTGGTATTGGCTTATCTATTTGTAAAAAAATTGTAGATAATCATAACGGTGTTATTTATGCAGAAAGTAACCTTAATGAAGGAGCAACCTTTAACATCATACTACCTCAATAAAATTATTAGCTTCATAAATCATTAGGCTCAACACCACCACATGAAGAAAAACAACCAACTTAAAATTTTAGTAATTGATGATGATGAGGACGATTTTTTTATCATTTGCGACTATTTAAAGGGGTTTACCACCTACGATTTAACAATTGATTGGTGCCACAATTTTGATGAGGGTTACAATAAAATTTTAGAGCGTAATTATAGTATTTATTTAATTGATTACAGGCTTAGTATTAGAACAGGTTTAGACTTAATAAATAAAGCGGTAAAAGCTGGTTGCGATGATCCAATGATTTTATTAACGGGCAAAGGCAATTCAGAAATTGATATGGGAGCCATGAAGGCTGGTGCTATTGATTATTTGGTTAAAAATGAATTAAGTACCGAAAAATTAGAACGAACTATTCGTTACGCTATTGAACGTACAACCAGTATTAAACTTATTAGAGAAAAGGAACGTCGCTTTCGTAGCATTTTTGAGAACAGCACAGACACGATTTTTATTACAGATAGTGTAGGAAATTTTAAGCAGATAAATACTGCTGGGAGCAACTTATTGCAGCTTCCAAAACACGAATTATTACAGAAAAACATTTTCGATTTTTTAAGTGACGCCGATATTGTAGCCGATTTTTCGAAAGCACTAACTATACAACATGAAATAAAAGATATTGACGTTGCTATTGTAACAAATGAAGGTATAACCAAGCATTGTTTATTATCAATCAGCCTAGAAACAGATGATCATAAACAAGCTTATTTACAAGGGATGATACATGATATTACCGAACGTAAACGGATTGAAAACAATGCTATTCAAGTAGAGAAACTGGCTGCTGCAGGGCGTTTTATGCGAACGCTAGCCCATGAAGTACGCAATCCATTAAACAATATAAACCTTGCTGTTGAACAGTTGCAGCAGGATAATCTGTTTAATGAAGATGCGCCGATGTTTTTAGAAATTATTCAACGTAATTCCTCACGAATTAACTCATTAATTACCGAGCTGTTGCAATCGCTAAAAGAAACGCCGACAGAGAAAAAAGAAGTATCGCTACAAGTAATTATTGGAGAAGTAATAGACATTACAAAAGATAAAGCAGCCTTAAAAAATATTACGCTCACCTGTAGTTACCAAACTACCAACGATATTATTTTAGCTGATAAAAACAAGCTAACATTAGCATTTTTAAATCTGGTAAATAACTCAATTGAAGCTATGGGAGATAATACTGGTAAAATAAATTTTGAGATAAAGAATTTATTACAAAAAATACTACTAACAATTACCGATAATGGTAGCGGCATGAGTGAAGATAGTAGGAAGCGTTTGTTTGAACCATACTATACCACAAAACGAAATGGTATGGGTTTAGGTATGGTTTCAACGCTAAATATTTTACAGTCTCACAATGCATCTATAACCGTTGAAAGTGCTGTGGGTGTTGGCACTAAGTGCTTTATTATGTTTAGCTAGCCTGTGCCTTTTTACTATAAAAAAAGTGTACTAAATAACCAGTAATCGCAAAACCTGTTATGATAAACGATAGACCAAAAACAACATCAATAATAGTAGGCGAGTCAATTAGCAATATGGAAGTCATAAGATATATTTAAAAATTTTTAATAAATTATTTACGTTTTGTTGCAGCAGAAATTATGTAAATAATAACACCAACAACTACAGCAACAAGCAGTACGCCCGTCCAAATTCCGGCTTTAAAAATGCCACCAACTACTGCACAAGAACTACAAGCAACCAAAACAAAAATGGCAATAGATAAAAGGGATAAATAGCGTTTCATAATTTGAAGTTTAGTAAAAACACAAATACATATTTAAGTAGTTCTGTTTCACGTTGTGATTAAAATGCAAATCCAATTGTTAATGAAATAACACTGTTTTTAGAGTTTTGTAAAAGGTTACCAGAAAGGCTACCATCTTTGCCAATATTTTTTAATCCATAGCTATAACGCAGCCCAATATTAGTGTTCTCAATATCAAAACCAAGGCCACCTACTAAACCATAATCAAAACTTTCAAAGTTGTCTTTATTAAGCTCTGTTACACCTCTTATATTGCCATTGGCATCTACATCTTTTACTTTAGCCGATGCTAAAAAACCTGTGTAACCACCAGCCAGAATATTGAAGTTTTTAGCTACATTAATTACTGCCGTTATAGGTACTTCTATGTAATCAAAATTGTAACGGTACTTACCACTACCTAAAATGTTATTGTAGTTAACCTGTGCACCCTTTTGGCTATACAAAATTTCGGGCTGAATTGATAACCCTTTTACCACTGGTATTTTTGCATAAAATCCAATATTAGCACCAACTTTCACGTTTTCGTCCTTAACATTATCTACGTATAAATTACTAAGGTTTACCCCACCTTTAATACCAAATTTTGGCGTTAGTTTAATTTCGCCAGTTGCCTTTTGCTCTTGCGCAAAAACCAATGTTGTTGCCATTGCAAAAACGCCAAGCACTACTAATTTTTTCATTGCTCCCATTTTTTTAGTCTCATAAATTGTTTGCAAACTAACAAGGTTAAAAACTGTGCCATTTTATGATGCAAAAAATTGAGGAATTAATTATACACTCAAAAAGCCAGCGAAATAAAAAAGCCCATTTCAATTAAGAAACAGGCTTACAATTAATTAAAAAAAACTAGTTGCCGCTACGTATAATTACCTGACCACCAGGAATAGAAAAGCCGCCGCCACCTTGATTTTGAAACATTTCTCTTTGCAGTTGTCTGTACTCTTGCATGGTTACCTTTTTACCTTTTTTAGGCTCTTTAAATTCCTTTATATCAATCGTTTTTTTTACTTCTAAAGCCGTGTAAATTGTGGTGCCATCATCCACATTTAACTCTAAAATTACGCCCGGTAATTGCCCATAAGTATCAGGACCGACTGGCGCTAAAATTGTTTCTGCAAACCAAGCAACCACTTCAATTTCTTTTGGTGCAGGTGGCTTAACGGTGGTATCTATTGTACCACCATTTCGGTTAAAATTAATATTGCGTTGTTGGCGAACTGGCTGTAAAACTTTGCGGGTGGCTTTGCGACAGTTAACACCTAAAACCTGCTTAGTTTCAGCACTAATCTTCCAAGGAGCCTTTTTAATGGTATCAATAATTAAAAAGTTTTTACCACCCAATTCGTTGGCCTGTATTGTAAGGCCTGTTGTAAGGTTTTTATACAACTCGCCATCGCCTCCACCAAAATTAAAACGCCTAAAACCCCCGCCTTCACCAGCAAAAGGTTCAGGTGCATTATCATCTGGAATTAGTTTGTACAACGATACACTATCGCTAAAATATAAAGCATACTTAGCAATTTGATACTCAGGCACATTGTTACGAACTTGTTCGTTCTGAATCAATTTCCAAGTATTTGTTTTACGTTGATAGATAACTGTACCTTCTTTTTGCTGTGCTTGCACAGTTTGTAGAGTTAGTAGTATGGCTAATGAAAGAAAAAGTTTTTTCATGTTGTGCTAATTATTTTTTATCTGTCCAAAAGTAGCGGACGGATAATATAGTTAAGGAGTTAAAAGGTTAATTGAAATACAAATCGGTAAACAAAGATTTTAGATTACCACATAGGCACAGTAGGCACATAAAAAGCCAATCAAAATACAAAATAAAGAAGCAAATCCTACAACGTGAACCTATATGCCTATGTATCTATGTGGTGAAAAGATTTTTTCAGCATTTTCCGTGGTAATCCGTGCCATTTCTTCTACAGATATTTGTTTAGTATCAGCTAATTTTTCAATGATGTATGTTAAGTAACTACTCTCATTGCGTTTGCCCCTAAATGGCACTGGTGTTAGGTAAGGCGCATCGGTTTCTAACACCAAAAACTCATTTGGAATATCTTTTATTGCCTCTGGCAAGCCTGCATTTTTATAAGTAATTGCACCACCAATACCCAGCATAAAACCCATATCGGTTATTTGCTTGGCACTTTCGTAACTACCACTAAAGCAGTGAAAAATACCTGTCAATCCCTTAGCTGCAAAGGATTTTACTGCATTAATGGTTTCCTGCATGGCATTGCGTGTGTGAATAACGATGGGCAACTTATAATCTAAAGCCCATTGCATTTGCAGTTCAAAAGCCTCCTGTTGTTGTGCAGCAAAAGTTTTATCCCAATAAAAATCTAATCCAATTTCACCAATGGCAACAAAAGCTCTACTACTTAATTGATTAGCTACAATTTGCAACTCGGTTTTATAATTTTCTTTCACATAACAAGGGTGTAAGCCCATCATAGCAAAGCACTCATTTGGGTATCGAGCTTCTAAAGCCAACATGGCCTGTAAACTGCTACTATCTATTGCGGGTAAATAAAATTTGGTAACACTATTGATTTTTGCCGTAATAATTATTTGATCAATATCTGCAGTAAATTCCTCTGAATACAAGTGGCAGTGCGTATCTACAATAATCATGGTGCAAATGTGAAATTTTTTTGTCCGCCCACACAATAAAAAATAATTATGGCATAGAAAATAAAGTAGTGTAGGCACCCGTTTAAATAATCCATGCGAAGGCATACAAAAAACAACCTATTAACTAAAGACATATAAAAAGAATCGAGAGCCTAAACGTTTGTTTTCATAGGGTACGGATTAAAACGGGCTAAGGTTTTCACCTTCGGCCTTTTTTTGTTTGTTGTATTTCTCACAAAGAAAAAAAGTAGGCAAAGCACACAAATTTTAATTCAGTTAAATCAGCGTTGTGGGCGAGAAATATTCCTCATTCGCCCCATAAATGATAAACCGCTAATTCGCTTTTGTCATTACTTAACAACACAAAGCCGTTTTCTTCAATTGAATTATCCGTTCCTGGTTCGATTGTCATCCAGCCTGTCTTAAACTTATAAATTTTTAATTGTCCACCAAACCATCTCGGGAAATACCGATATGTCGAAGTGCTTTTAATCGTATCACTGAAACCTGAACTGGAAAGAGGAAATATTTCTTTATTGTCGTATGTCCATTTCATTGTTTGGTTCTGGCTGAATTCTACACTATCCGTAAGTTCCCAACCATTTTTTGAAGCAAAGTCTAGAATATTTTTTGTATCGAATGTTGATGGCTTTTTAGACTTCCAATAGATTGCTCTATGTCCGCCATAAGGACCTTGATCGCTAATATTTTTTGCAAGTAAATCCGTCTTGTAGTTTTTCCAAAAACCTGCCGGTATCAACTTATTACAAGAAATAAACACAAGTATGAAAATAACCGTCAGTGAAATTATAGGTTTGATTCTCATTATAAATTATGAAGGCATTTTTCTATGTAAAATAATACTAAAAGATCGCTGGTAATAATACAAAATACGCAAAACTATTCCAACAACATTTATTGTGGAATAACTTCAAAACGATACCCCAAACTACTATAATGTTGTAGCACTTTTGGTAAAGCAAATTCCATTCTTTCTAGGGCTTTTTCACTATCGTGAAACACAATAATACTTCCCGGCTTTGCATTATTTACTACATTTTTTAAGCATGCTTCTTTAGATAATTTTATATCAAAATCGCCACTTAGTACAGACCACATAATGATTTTAAAATGGTCAGCTACCTCTTGTTGTTGTGTGCCAATATTATAAAATGGCAACCCCCAACCAGCAACTGTCAACTCTTTTATTTGAGTTTTTGAAATACGCCCATAAGGTGGCCTAAATAAGTTTGATTGTATTTTAGTTGCAGCAAACGATACATCTTTTAAGTACACGTAAGTACTGGTTTGCCACCCGTTTAAATGGTGCGATGTGTGGTTACCAACTGCATGACCACCAGCTAAAATTTGCTCGTAGGTTGCTTTGTTGTTCATTACATTTTTACCAATACAAAAAAACGTTGCTTTAGCATTATTTTGTTTCAAAGTTTCTAAGACAAAAGGCGTAATAATTGGGTGTGGTCCGTCATCAAAAGTTAGGTACAATATCTTTTCAGTTGTAGCAATATCCCAAATAAGATTTGAAGGATAATACGCTCTTAAAATTTTGGGTGTTGTTACCAAGTACATAAATTAATCTGAATCTAGATTTAGTAGAATTTATTTGATTAAAAAGGAAACAAAATCCAAGCCTATTTTTAGTACAATTTAATCAAACAAATCACTAAATCTTACCAAATACAGGTTCAGACAAATAAGTCTATTTCTTCTCAGCAATGGTAAGCTTTACCAAGTTTTTTATCGTTTCTCTAATTTCTTTTACACTATAAAACCTGTAAACTTCAGGTTCTTTATCATCAACTTTTTCAATAGATGTTATTTGATGAAATGGCCCAACTATAAATGCATCCATATTGTTTGTAACCTTAACCGCACTCATTGGTAAAATGAAAAAGTTGCGATTAGCGGCACTAATATTTTTGCCTTCAATTAACTGTTGTAACGAGTCGATTGATTGTTTAAGTGACTCTTGTGTCATCACAGGCTTAGTAGTTTTTGCTTCACCATATTTTTGATAGCTACCCACAATGGTATCTTGCTTAGCATTAACAATATAGTACCCATTTTCTGGTATATCAATAGTTGTTTTGCCAGTAGTAGTTTCAATGTTTATTGTAGTTTTATCCTTATCGTTTAATAATAAAGTTTTTTCATCACTGCCGCTTCTATCGCTTGTGGTTATGGTTTTAGTGCTTTCGTTTATAGTAGCTGTACCTTTGGCATAAATCAATATCTTTTTTTGTGTTGATGAACATGCGACAGTAAAAATAATGATGGCAAATGCAATTACTTTTTTCATATTTGGTTAATATTTAAAACAAAAAATCCCGATAGAATTTATCGAGATTGAAAGTAGGGTATTTTATGCTCAAATTATTTTGCGGCTGCAAAACGTTCAGCAACTTTTGTCCAATTGATAACGTTCCAAATAGCTGCTAAATAATCGGGACGTTTGTTTTGATACTTTAAATAGTAAGCATGCTCCCAAACATCAACACCTAAGATTGGTGTACCTTTTACTTCGGCAACATCCATTAATGGATTATCCTGATTTGGTGTTGAACTCACTTCTAACTTACCATCTTTTACAATTAACCAAGCCCAACCACTTCCAAAACGTGTAGCACCTGCAGCGGCAAATTTTGTTTTAAATTCATCGAAAGTGCCAAAAGCTGTGGTAATAGCTGCTGCTAAATCGCCGGTTGGTAATGCACCAGAAGATGCTGCTAAACTTTCCCAAAAAAAAGTATGATTCCAATGACCACCACCATTGTTGCGCACTGCTGGAGAAATAGTGCCTGCAACGGCTACCAATTCTTCAATAGTTTTACCCTCGTTTGGCGTACCAACTAGTGCTTTATTTACATTATCAACATAAGCTTGGTGGTGCTTATCGTGGTGAATAGTCATGGTTTGTGCATCAATGTATGGCTCTAGGGCATCGTAAGCGTAAGGTAAAGGAGCAAGTGTAAATGACATAATTTTTGTTTTATTGTTTGTGAATTAAAAGAGATAACAAATGTAACACTTGATGGTTGATTGCTTTGTAACCAACCCATTATTTGTTGTTGAATAATGGAATAAGTAAAAACTGTGCCTTGAGTCCTGTCTTGCCCTGAAATAGGTTGACCATTTTTGTTGTTAAAAAAGCTTGTTTTCTAAAGTTAATCCGGAACATTGATAAGTCTTAAAAAAAATCTTTTA
>JAYVNQ010000140.1:0-4973 GCA_043758365.1 Chitinophagales bacterium | reverse complement strand
ACCCTTTAAACAGAACTAAATAATTTAGAATAAATATACTAATTTATTTAGTCAAAAACATATCCTGATTTAATTTGCTCTCATTCTGCCTAATCCTAAAGATTTGACTTCTGAGACTGCCTCATTTGTTTCGCCCAACTAAGTTTCCCATCTGCGATAGTCATTTTTCCCAATACGGCATTAATGTAAGTTTTTGTTAAGGCTTCTTTGCACAAAATTTATGAAATGATGTTAAAGAGGCTATTAATAACCACAACTATTGCTTTACCTTTTACAATATTGGGACAAAAAGTAGATACTATTAAGACACAAACCTTAACAGAAACAACCGTTACAGGTTTTAAAACAGTGCGTGGCACAGGCCACATGCCAGAAGTAAAAGACGGTATTATTTACGCAGGTAAAAAAAACGAAGTAATTCTGGTAGATAGTTTAGATGCCAACAAAGCCATTAACAATACCCGACAAATTTTAGGTCGTATACCTGGGCTTAATATTGTGGAAACAGAAAGTGGTGGCTTTACGGCAAATGGTATTGCCACAAGAGGGTTAAACCCCACACAAAGTATAGAAATGAATACTCGACAAAATGGGTATAACATAAGTGCAGATGTATATGGTTACAACGAAGCCTATTATATTCCACCAATGGAGGCAGTACAAAGAATAGAAATGGTGAGAGGGGCTTCATCACTGCAATTTGGTGCCCAGTTTGGCGGCTTGGTAAACTATGTAAGCAAAGATGCCCCTGCTAACAAACCGTTTGAATTTACTACTTCACAAACCATTGGTAGTTTTGGGTTAGTTAATAATTTTAATTCTATTGGCGGTACTTACAAAAAATTAAGTTACTACGCATTTTTACAATACCGAATTATGGAAGGCTACAGACCCAACAGTCAGCAGTGGCAATTCTCAGGTTTTGGAAAAGTACAATACAGTGCTTCAAACAAACTAAACATTGGGATAGAATATTCAATACTTCGCAATCAGGTTAAAATGCCCGGTGGCTTATCTGATAGCTTATTTACTGCCAATCCCAAAGCATCTACAAGGGAACGAAATTGGATAAAAAGCCCATGGAATATTGTAACGGCTTATGCTAATTTCAATCCAACGGCAAATACAAGTATCAGTTTAAAAACAGCCTATTTATTTAGTAAGCGAGCCTTGGTTTGGCGTAATGAAGATGGCGGCCCCACTGCTTTAGATGATATAGACCCTGCAACCAACGCTTTTGTGCCAAGAGAAGTAGGTAAGGAGGATGTGAAAAATTTTACTACTGAATTGAGGCTTTCTCAAAACTATAAATTCGGCAATAAAAAATCAACACTAGCAGGTGGCTTACGCTATGCCTATGCAAAATTTAAAAGACAAGGTGGTGGCGAAGGCACAACAGGAAGGGATTTTGATGTATCAATTACAGGCGATTGGGGCTATGATTTAAATTTTACTACTACCAATATTGCCCCATTTATAGAAAATATTTTTAGAGTTGGCAATAAATTAACCATCACACCCGGCTTTAGATTTGAGTATTTACACAGCACTGCAAACGGATATAAAATAAAAGACAATGTAAAACTAATACCCAACGAAAGCCGCAACAGAACGTTTCCCTTATTTGGCATCGGTTTAGAATTTAAAGCCACAAATAATACCAATATTTACGGCAACATTAGTCAAGCATATCGCCCTATTGATTACAGCCAATTAGAACCATTTGGCACTACTTCAAAAATTGACCCTAACCTAAAAGATGCGTATGGTTTTAATTCAGATTTAGGTTACAGAGGCACCATCAAAAATTATTTAAATTTTGATATTGGGGCTTTCTATTTAGCATACAATAATAGGATAGGCGTTGTGCTTAAAACTGACCAAGTAACCCATGTAGATTATACGTTAAGAACCAATATTGCCAATAGTGTGCACAAGGGTATTGAAAGTTATGTAGAGTTTAATATTTTGAAATACATCAATACCAAATCAACGCATGGGTTAAGTATTTTTAATTCATTTGCTTACATAGATGCAAAATATACCACAGGAGAGTTCAAAGGCAATAGAGTAGAAACCGCAGCAAAAACAATTAATAGAACAGGGTTAATTTTCAACAACGAAAAATTCTCAACAACTTTTCAGGTAAACACTGTGGGTGATGCTTATGGCGATGCGAGCAACGTAAAAACTAGCGATGACCCAGTTGCTGGTTATATACCAGCTTACACCGTTTTAGACGTTAGTGCTACCTACAAAATAAAAAATTACGCTATAAAAGCAGGGGCAAATAATCTAACAGATAAATCATATTTTACAAGGAGAACAGACGAATATCCGGGTCCAGGCATTATACCCTCGGTTGGTAGAAGTTTTTATATTGGATTTACTGCACAGTTTTAAATTTTTTAATGTAGATACAAGATAACTAGCAAAATCTAGATAAACTTCGAATATCAATTTATATGTAAAATTCTAACTTTATGTCTATATATTTTATAAAAACTTAGTAAATAATAAATTAAACATGCTATTAATGCGTTAGTTTTTATAAATTCCAACAACATTTAAATACAAAACAGTTCTTAACTAGTAAAATGATTAGAGTCATGGTTTATAATAGTAGTTGCAAGAAAGAACCTTTCTTGCAACTACTATTATAAACCATTGCTTTGTGGTTGCTTGCTGTAAGTTTTGTAACTAAAAAACTAGCGTATTAGTAATTATATTTAGTAAATCAAAAAGCTACAATATGAACCCGGAAGTAAATTGGTTTTTTGATAAATCAACAAAATGGCAAGAAGCCTATCAAGCGTTAAGAGAGATTGTATGTTCTTTCAATTTAACAGAAGAATTAAAATGGGGGTGTCCTTGCTATACGCTTAACAATAGCAATATCGTTTTAATTCACGGTTTTAAAAACTATTGTGCTTTGCTGTTTATGAAAGGCGTAATAATGAAAGACCCAAAAAATATTCTAGTACAACAAACTAGCAATGTACAATCTGCAAGACAGCTAAGATTTATCCATGTAGATGATATTATAAAACAAAAGTCAGTTATAAAATTGTACATAAAAAATGCCATAGAAGTTGAAAAGTCAGGGATGAAAGTGGCAATGAAAACTGCAGCAGAATTTAAAATACCGGAAGAGTTTCAATTGGCTCTTACTGAAATGGCAGAATTAAAAACTGCATTTAACAGCTTAACATCGGGAAGACAAAAAGGATATTTACTATATTTTTCATCTGCCAAACAAGCTAAAACACGACATGCAAGAATTGAAAAATACATACCTAAAATACTTGATGGAAAAGGATTAGAGGACTAACATTATTAAACACTAATAATTGTTTTTAAACGTTCCATTTGTTTACAACATCTTCACAAACTGATTGTATAAAATACGCTTAATCTCATATTTTTACCACAACTAAAAGCATCCATAATTTCAAAACTAATGACCGATCCTCGCTACCCGATAGGCAAATACGAACCACAACCATTTACGGAAAAACAAAAAGAACAATGGCTTGCAGATATTAAATTTCTGCCAAATATGCTGGAACGAGCCATAGAAAATATGGACGAGGCACAATTGCAAACGCCTTATCGTGATGGTGGTTGGACAGTTGTTCAACTAGTGCATCACATTGCCGATAGTCATATGAATGCGTATATCCGTTTTAAATTGGGCTTAACTGAAATCAACCCCACTATTAAACCTTATGAGGAAAAAGAATGGGCTTTGCTGGCCGACAATGCAACTGTACCAATAAATACATCAATTACATTGTTGTATGCCCTGCACCAACGCTTGTATGCAACTATTGCCAATCTTGCCGATGAACAATGGGTGAGAACAGTGTACCATCCTGCCACCCAAAAAAGTATGAGTTTATGGTTTTTACTTGGTATGTATGCTTGGCATAGCAAGCACCATGTGGCACATATTACATCACTAAAAGAAAGAAACAATTGGTAATGAGTAGAGATTTAACATGGAAGAAAATTTCATCTAAATATTTAATTAAAGATACTTGGGCAACTATACGAATTGATAGTTGCGAAAAACCCGATGGGCATATTATTGAGCCTTATTATGTTTATGAATTTCCTAATTGGGTTACAGCCATTGCTTTTACAAAAGATGGTAAAGTAATACTTGAAAGGCAATATAGGCATGCATTAGGCGAAACTATTTACGAAATTCCGGGTGGTTGTGTTGATAAATCTGATACCAATCTTGAGACTGCCATTGCACGTGAACTATTAGAAGAAACTGGCTATAAATTTGAGAGATTTGAATACCTAGGTAATACATCCGCTAATCCATCAACAAATGCTAATTTAATGCATATGTTTTTGGCATTTGATGGCGAATTAGTTGCTGAACAAAGCTTAGATGCTGGTGAAGATTTAGAAGTATTATTCGTATCTATGGATGAGTTTATAACTCTTTTTAAACAAGGTGCTTTTGTACAAGCTATGCACACAACGGCTATTTATTTGGCTTTGCAAAAGTTGGGCAGGTTAACGATTAGTTAGGTTATAAGTAATAAGTTATGAGTATTAAGTGATGGTAATTAGAATTTAAAAATCAGAAATTTGTTTTTATGGTCGATAAAAAATACATACTTAATAAAGAAGTTGCTGCACAAAAAATGCAACGTATGGCACTAGAAATAGCAGAGCAGCTAAGTGATGACCCTTCAGAATTAATTATAATTGGTATAAAAAATAGCGGTATGGTTATAGGCGAAAAAATGGGTTTGTTGGTGCAACAATACCTAACCTCTAACATACAAATTATTGGTTTAACCATCAATAAGCAAGAGCCGAATGAGGTTAATTTAAGCGAACCCAACCTAGATTTTAACCATAAGAATATTATTTTGGTAGATGATGTTGCCAATAGTGGCAAAACCCTTTTGTATGCATTAAAACCCTTGCTAGCGTTTCATCCTAAGCGT
>JAYVNQ010000139.1:0-5018 GCA_043758365.1 Chitinophagales bacterium | reverse complement strand
TTTTCTTGGACGAACTCTGGGCGGAGTTCGAAGACATAAAAAGCAATAAGAACAAACTGCCCGAATTCCATAAGAAAATTAGCCAACTCAAATTCTTAGACCCCGCCTGTGGTTGTGGCAATTTCTTGGTTATTACCTACCGTGAGTTACGCCTTTTGGAAATAGCCTTACTGAGAGCCATGAACAAAAGCGGGCAAGGCTTTTTGGACGTGAGGGAAATTATTTGGCTGGATGTAGACATGATGTACGGCATCGAATACGAAGAATTTCCTGCACGTATTGCCGAGGTAGCCATGTGGCTGATAGACCATCAAATGAATATGCTTATAAGTGCTGAGTTTGGGCAATATTTTGTAAGACTGCCATTAAAAAAAGCCGCTAAAATTGTACATGCAGATGCACTTAAGATAGATTGGCAATCGCTTATTGAAAGTAATGAAGGATTAGTTTTTAATAAAACAATGGATTTTTTTTAGAAAAAAAATCCAGCTTCGCTGGAAACTGATGTGCCGCAGGCACAAAAAAAATTTTCGTACATAATGGGTAATCCACCGTTTGTAGGTAAAAGCTTACAATCAGCTGAACAGAAAAAAGATTTAGAGTTACTATTCAACGGTGTAAAAGGTGCTGGAGTTTTAGATTATGTTGCTGCTTGGTATTTGAAAGCAGCGACATATATAAAACATACTCAAATTAAAGTAGCTTTTGTTTCTACAAATTCTATAGTACAAGGCGAACAAGTTGGTATTTTATGGAACTTATTGTTTAATAAATACGCTATAAAAATCCATTTTGCCCATACCACATTTAGCTGGAGAAATGAAGCCTCTGGTAATGCGGCGGTGCATGTTGTGATAATCGGATTTGCTAATTTTGATACTGGTAATAAAACCATTTATGAGTATGAAAACATTAAAGGGGAACCACATGTAGTAAAAGTCCAAAATGTTAATCCTTATTTAGTAAATGGAAAAGATTTTGGTCTTAATTCAAGAACAAAACCAATTAGCAACGTTCCAGAAATGATTTATGGTAATAAACTTGTTGATGGCGGCAATTATTTATTTACTGATGCTGAAAAAGATACTTTTTTAAACCATGAACCTAAAGCTGAAAAATATTTCAAACAAATACTTTCAGGAGATGAATTTATAAATGGCAAAAACAGATGGGTATTGTATTTGGCAAATGCTGAACCGAATGAAATAAGAGCATTGCCTCTTGTTAAAGAAAGAGTTCAAAACGTTATTAAATATCGTTGTGAAAGTACCAAAAGCCAAACCAAAGAAGCTGCACAAACACCTTTCTTATTTGCTGAACCAAGACAGCCCAAATCAGATTTCTTATTAATACCTAGAACATCTTCTGAAAATAGAAGGTATTTGCCATTAGGCTTTTTCCCAAAAGAATACATTGTAAATGACAGTTGCATTGCTTTACCAAATGCAACACATTATCACTTTGGCATATTGATTTCAACAATGCACATGGCATGGCTAAAATATGTTTGCGGTAGATTAAAAAGTGATTTTCGATATTCCAATACTATTGTTTACAATAACTATCCATGGCCTTTAAACCCTACTGATAAGCAAAAGCAAGCAGTAGAAACCGCCGCACAAAATGTATTAGATGCAAGGGCAAGTTTCCCAAATAGTAGCTTATCCGATTTATATCATCCAAAAACAATACCACCAGCTCTTACAAAAGCACACAAAGCTTTAGATAAAGCAGTAGATGCTTGCTATCGTTCACAACCTTTTACCACCGATGCCAACCGCATGGAATTTTTGTTTGCCTTGTACGAGACCTACACAGCAGGCTTATTTGTAACAGAGAAAAAGAGTAAAAAGAAAAAATAATGGATGGCCAACTAAAGCAAATTGAAAGGAAACGTACAACCCTCGAAATATCAAACACAGAAATGTTTGTAACAGTAATTTAGAGCAGCCTTAAAAATGATTTGTATGCAAATGGCAAAAACAACAAAGGGCTTCAATTTCTTGAAACCCTTTGTTGTTATACGCTCCCGAATCTGGACTTGAACCAGAGACCCTCTGATTAACAGTCAGATGCTCTAACCAACTGAGCTATTCGGGAATACCGTTTTTCCCTTTAGGGTTGCAAAAATAGGGGATAATTTATTTTAGCAAAATTTTTTATAGCCCACCAAATAAACCTTTTTCTTCTATGCCTATAAATACACCTTCCTCTGTTTGTTTGGTTGGGTAAGTTTTTAAATAATAACCTTCATCTGTAGTATTGCGGCCATTTTGCATATTAAATTTATAGCGGTGCAATGGGCAAACCACTTGACCCGACCCATCTATAAAACCATCGGCCATAATGCCACTTGCATGTGGGCATTTATGGGCAAATGCAAACAATATTTCTTTATGTTTTGCTAAGGTAATTTTTATATCAGCAATTTCCACAACACACATATTATTTGCATGAAAATCAATTGCAGCAGGGCCTTCGGCAATTTTATGCCAGTTTATTTTTTTGTCGCTCATAAAATGCAGCCCTAAAAATGAATAGTTCTATACGGATAACGAATGCCGTAAATTTCACGTACTTTTTCCATGATGGTTTCTCGTAATAAATCAATATTCGAGCGTTCTATAGCCGATATAAATACGCAGTTATTGTTGGTTTCTTCTTCCCAGCGTTCTTTCAATTCTCTACGCAGTTGTTCTTTTACTTCATCGCCTAACCACTCGTCAAAATATTTCGCCTCGTACAAATCCATTTTATTAAAAATGGTTAGAATGGGCTTTTCAAAAGCTTTTAAATCTTGCAAGGTTTTATTAACAACACCAATTTGCTCCTCATATTTTAGGTGAGACGTATCTACAACATGCAACAAAATATCTGCTTCTCTTACTTCATCTAAGGTGCTTTTAAAACTTTCTACCAAATGGTGCGGCAATTTTCTAATAAAACCAACCGTATCACTCAATAAAAATGGAGTATTTTCAAAAACTACTTTTCTAGTAGTCGTATCAAGCGTTGCAAATAGTTTGTTTTCTGCAAATACTTCACTTTTACTAAGCAATGTCATTAAGGTACTTTTACCAACGTTGGTGTAGCCAACCAAAGCCACTCTAATAAACTCGCCACGCTCTTTTCGTTGGGTAAAAGCTTGCTTATCAATTTCGCTCAAACGCTTACGCAGTAAAGATATTTTATCTTTTACAATACGTCTATCTGTTTCAATTTCGGTTTCACCAGGGCCACGTGAGCCAATGCCTCCACCTTGTCTTTCTAAGTGTTTCCACATACCTTTTAAACGAGGTAAAATATATTGATATTGTGCCAATTCAACTTGCACTTTTGCTTGAGCTGTTCTTGCCCTTCGGGCAAAAATGTCCAATATTAAATCGCTTCTGTCTAGCGTTTTTGTTTTTAGTTCAGTTTCAATATTAATAATCTGCGAGCCGGTTAATTCATCATCAAAAATTACCAAGCCAATGTTCCTTCCTTGAATGTATTCTTTAATTTCCTGAAGCTTGCCCTTACCAACAAAGCTTTTACTATCTGGCCGCAATAACTTTTGAGTAAAGCGTTTTACGGTGGTTGCTCCAGCGGTTTCTGCTAAAAAAGCCAATTCATCTAAATATTCATCTACCTGCTCTTGAGTTTGATCTTTTTGCACCAAGCCAATCAATACGGCTCGTTCTTCGTCTTTTATTTTTTGTTTCTCTATCAACGCTAATAATTTTTACAAAAGTAGCGGCTTTGGTTGATGTGTTTCTGTATGCCAAAACCTTTGCGGTTATCAGTCAAAATTTTTGCAAATGTCAATGGTTTTACAATTACAACTCAGCCCGTAACTTCGCTATTAATGAAAGTGGATATTATACAAACCGCCAAACAAACCATTGCTGTAGAAGCAGCTGCTATTGCAAATTTGGGGCAATTTATTACTACAGATTTTGAAAAAGTAGTAACTATAATTAATAATTGTAAGGGCCGTTTAGTGGTAAGTGGTATTGGCAAAAGTGCCATTGTTGCTAAAAAAATGGTTGCTACTTTTAACTCAACTGGCACACCAGCTTTGTTTATGCACGCAGGCGATGCAATTCATGGCGATTTAGGGATGATTCAGCCCGATGATGTGGTTTTGTTGGTTAGCAAAAGCGGCGAAAGCCCTGAAATAAAAGCAATTGTGCCATTAATAAAAAACTTTAAAAATACCTTGATTGGTATGGTTGGCAACACCAGTAGCTACTTAGCCAATCAATCAAATTTTATAATAAACACAACCATTGATAAAGAGGCATGTCCTAATAATTTAGCCCCAACTACTAGCACCACCGCTCAAATGGTAATGGGAGACGCATTAGCTATTTGCTTGATGGAATTAAAAGGATTTAAAGACTCAGATTTTGCTAAATACCACCCTGGTGGTAACCTTGGTAAGCGTTTATATTTACGCGTTGCCGATTTAATTGCTAATAATCCATTACCCAAAGTTTTACCAACTGCTACACTTAAAGAAGTAATTATTGAAATTACCGCAAAGCGTTTGGGCGTTACTGCTGTAATTGATGATACTAATAAAATTATAGGCATTGTTACTGATGGTGATTTACGCCGAATGCTAGAACATAGTAATAATATTGAACACATTACCGCGTTGGATATACTCTCCAAAAACCCGAAAACCATTGCCCCAAACACAATGGCAGTAACAGCCTTAGATATTTTTGCTTTGCATGATATTAGCCAATTATTGGTAGCAGAAAACGGTAATTATTTAGGCATTTTACACCTACACGATTTGATTAAGGAAGGAATTAACTGAAATGAAAGCTGTTATGGGGTAAATCGGGAATCACATATCGCTCGTTTAGTTATAGCGTCTACCAATTAAATGATTCCCGTATTTCCTACATTAGACCTCTAACATAATATGGATATTCAATATTTTTATTTTTTGCTTCGTTATAGCACTATGCTATATAAGGATATACAAGACTGTTCACCCGTTGTTTTCAAACGTCTTACAGGCG
>JAYVNQ010000138.1:0-5028 GCA_043758365.1 Chitinophagales bacterium | reverse complement strand
GTGGTAGATAGGGTTTTAGACTTAGCTGGTTTAGATATTAACACTTATAGATGGGGTAAATAAGTTCATAAAAAGCAAAATTTTAATCAAGTATATTTGTCCTAATAAAATATTTGCAGCGATGGCGAAATTGGTAGACGCACTACTTTGAGGTGGTAGCGCCTTTTACCGGGCGTGGGAGTTCGAATCTCCTTTGCCGCACTTGTTTATAAAGGCTTCCGAAGGGTAGCCTTTTTTATTGCCCAATTATTTGTGATATGATAGAGCTAGTGCAAAAGAAGATTTACTACAACTGTTAATGCCACAAAATATGAAGCAAATAATAAATTGGTACTGATTCAAAATGTATGCTCTATAAAAAATTGGTGGCCGTCACTGCGAGGTACGAAGCAGTCTAGCTGCAAAATAACATTGCTTCGTGCCTCGCAATGACGTTTATAGTTACAAAAATTACTTGCAAATTCAACAGCATACATTTTGAACCACTACCAATAAATTAAATGCTAGCTAGCAACAAATAAATCTAGAAAGTGCAGATTGCCAATCAACAACTAAGCATTCTTCTCTCATCTTTGTTCTATCACTTTAAAATTGGTATTTACCCACTTACTTGTAATTTTATTTTTTAAGTAGGTAAATAATGAACGAATCTTTTCTTTCTATTTTGGTTGATCCAACAACAGACAGTCCATTACAATTAAATGAAGCGAAAACGCATTTATTTAGCCCAGGTACTAATCAAACTTTCCACATTGAAGGAAATGTACCTGTAATACTGATAAATAAATTAGCTACCACTAATGATTTAACCTCAGAACATGAAAAATCCGATTCAGGGTTTAATTATCAAGCACATTACCAAAAAGATGCAGAATTTTTTGATTACAATAATTTAGATGAAAGCCCTGCTACCACTCACGAATTGAGACGGCTGCAAGAAGCAATTTTAAATAGAATTACGCTTAATGATAAGTTATTGTTAGATGTTGGTTGCGGCAAAGGTTGGGTTGCCAATCTTTGTTTGCCTATTAATAAGCAAGTTATTTCGATGGATATTTCAACTGTAAATCCTATAAAAGCATTAGCTAATTATCCCAATCATAATCATTTTGGTTTAGTGGCAGATGTATATCATTTACCAATAAAAAATAATAGTATCAATTGCATAATAGCTGCGGAAATAATGGAGCATGTACCCGACCCAAAACGGTTCGTGGCTACCTTGTACAACAAGTTGAAACCCAATGGTAAGCTGCTAATTACAACACCGTACAACGAAAAACTAACATATAATTTATGCGTACATTGCAATAGAGCAACACCTCAAAATGCACATCTACAAAGCTTTAGTGAAACAAATATTAAGGCGCTAATACCCGAAGGTGCAGTGTACAAATGGGATAAATTTATGAACAAGTATTTGGCAAAATTGCGCAGCCACATAGTTTTAAAATACTTGCCATTTATTGCTTGGAAGTTAATTGACAAGGCATTTGACAAACTTTTTCCAAAACCTATGCGGTTATTAATTGAAATACAAAAGCGATAGATATTATTGTTACTACATCCTCTCAGGCACACCAATACCCAATAATTGCATCCCAGTTTTAAGCACTAGTGCCGTTAATTGGCTTAGTTGCAACCGTAGTATTTTCTTGTCCTCGGTTTCGGCATTGGAAATAGAATGCTCGGTGTAAAACGAGTTGAATATTTTGGCAATAGTGAAAATATAGATAGCTATTTTGCTTGGATCATGTTCATTGGCAGCCTCATCAATAACCGTTGGAAACTGTTCTAATGCAATGGTTAAAGATTTTTCTAATGGCAATAATGTTGATAGTTGATGGTTGATGGTTGATGGTAAGGAAGCAACTCCCAACTCCCAACTCCCAACTCCTAACTTTCTGATAATACTCTTAATCCTCGCATGGGTGTATTGTATAAATGGCCCAGTAAACCCATGGAAGTCAATACTTTCTTCTGGGTTAAAAAGCATCTTTTTTTTAGGATCAACACGTAATAAAAAAAACTTTAAAGCCCCCAACCCTATTGTGTTGTAGAGATTTGTCAGCTCATCGGTTGTAAAGTCTTTAACCTTACCAAGTTCCTCTGTTTTTTGTTGTGAAATGGCAATCATTTCATCAACCAATTCATCAGCATCAACCACGGTTCCTTCACGGCTTTTCATTTTGCCAGTTGGTAATTCTACCATACCATAACTTAAATGAAAAATATCATCAGCCGAAGGCAAGCCTAGTTTTTGACAAATGAGTTTCAACACTTTAAAATGATAATTCTGTTCATCGCCCACCACATAAATACTTTGGTTGGCATTAAATTCTTTTTGTTTTTGTTCTGCCAAGCCAATGTCTTGCGTTATATAAACCGATGTGCCATCTTTACGGCGAACAATCTTTTCATCCAAACCATTTTGGGTTAAATCTATCCAAACGCTGCTGTCTTCCTTTTGGTAAAATACATTTTTTGCTAAGCCATGTTCTACCAAATCTTTACCCAATAAGTAGGTGTTGCTTTCGTAGTAAGTTTTATCAAAGTTGCTACCAATGGTTTTATAAGTCCTATCAAATCCTTCATACACCCAAGTGTTCATTATAGTCCACAATTCAATCACATCGGGCTGTCCAGCTTCCCAATTAATTAGCATTTGTTGGGCCGCTTTCATTATTGGGGCATCTTTTTCAGCTTGTTCTTTAGTAAGGCCATTGCTAATTAAAACTTCTATTTCTGCCTTGTAAGCATCATTAAATTTTACATAATAATCACCTACAAAATGGTCGCCTTTTTTGCCAGTACTTGTTGGCGTTGCTCCGTTTGCAAATAGTTGCCAAGCAATCATGCTTTTGCAAATATGAATGCCCCTATCGTTTACAATACAGGTCTTTACTACATCGTAGCCATTGGCTGCTAATATTTCTGCAATGCTAAAGCCTAAAAAATTGTTGCGTAAATGCCCAAGATGTAGCGGTTTATTCGTGTTGGGAGATGAATATTCTACCATCACTTTTTTGCCGTTTTTTTCAGCTTTGCCAAAGTTGGTATTGCTAAATTGCTGGTTGGCAAATGCAAGCCAATAGCTATCTGCAATGCTTAGGTTTAAAAAGCCTTTTATAATGTTATAACCAGTAAACAATTCTGGATTATTGGCAACTAAATGTTCGCCCAAGGCGTTGCCTAAAGCATCAGGCGATTGTTTTAATTGTTTTACAAACGCAAATAGCACCACTGTGTAATCGCCTTCAAATTCAGGCTTAGTCGCATTTACAAGTATGTCATTCTCTTTCAAATCCAAACTATATAATGCCGAAATAGCTTGACCTGTAACCTGTTTTATTTTTACGACAATACTCATTTATAACAACATTTGTGGGCTGCAAATCTAACTGTTTATGCCCTTAACTTTACCCTCATTTATGAAGCAAGTACACCATTTCATCAGGCACTTTATTTTATGGGGCATCGATTTGTTTTATCCTTTATTTAAAAAAGTGATGCCACTACAAACCTTTCGTTATGCGGCTTGTGGCGGTTTTAATACATTGTTAGATATTAGTTTGTTCTTTACCGCTTACACGTTTGTTTTTAAAGAGCAGCCATTAAACCCTTTGCCACAGTTACTGCCACACTTGGTTGTTAGTGCACATATTGCTGCATTTTTGGTAAGCTTCATGGTTACGTTTCCCATTGGGTTTTATTTAAGCCGCTACGTTGTTTTTCAAGTAACATCTGCCAGAAAATTAACCCAGTTGACCAAATATTTTTTTGTTGTGTTTGTTTGCTTGATGCTCAACTATGGGTTTCTAAAAATTTTTGTAGAAGTGTTTATGTGGCATCCTTTACCAGCAAAATTATTGACCACTGTTTTTGTGGTAGCTTTCAGTTATATCTCTCAAAAGCACTTTACTTTCAAATCTGTTGTAGAAGATTAATTTTTATAAATCGGCGGATAAAATCCATAAAATATTTAGCTATGATTGGTGTTATTTTATGCGGTGGTAAAATAGCTGAATGGGTACCGATAAGGGGCTACTTAGGAATGATGATAAAACTTGGGCAGAGCTTGCTTACCATAAATTAGCCGCATTGGAAATGCCCGTTTTTTTATCTGTAAATGAAATACAATACCAACAATATCAGTTGGTTTTTAAAAAAGCTATTTTGGTTGTAGATACTTATTCCGTTGAACTTGGCAGGCCTTTGCATGGTTTGTTATCTTTTCATTTTACTACACCCTAACGAAGCTATTTTTCTTTTGGTTTTTGACTTGCCAAATATGCTGCCAATAGTGGTTAAAAAACTACTTGAATATTATAAAGAAGATATTGAAAAGAGGCTTTTTCTTTTTGTAAATAATCATGACGCAGAACCTTTGTATTGCATTTATTCACCTCAGGTATTGGCTAAAATTTTTACGTTATATAACGCACACCAACTGACAAAACAAAGCATGAAATATGTGCTATATTACTTAACAGTTTCTCAAATTTGATTTGTACGATAAGAATGAGCATTTTTTAATTTATTGCCATAAGTGTGAGATGTATAAAATATTACCTGAGAAATAAATAAAAACCTATTTTGGCATAGTAAAAACTAGCTATGCCTTTAAGTTGGAATGAGATAAAAGACCGAGCCTTAGCCTTTAGTAAAGAATGGGCATCAACACATAATGAAGAAGCCGATGCGAAGCCTTTTTTAGAAGCTTTCTTTAACGTATTTGGCATTACCCGTAAAAAGATAGCCACTTTTGAACACAAGGTTAAAAAGCTAGATAATCACGATGGCTATATAGACCTTTTTTGGAAAAGCACTTTGCTAATAGAAATGAAAAGCAAAGGCAAGAACCTAGATAAAGCTTACACGCAAGCAAAGGAATACTTGCATGGCATTAAAAACCACGAACTACCGCAGTACATTCTTATTTCCGATTTTGAAACCTTTCGTTTGTACGATTACGAAAGTGGCGAAATGCACCAATTTTTGCTGAAAGACTTTATACAAAACATTCAG
>JAYVNQ010000137.1:0-5046 GCA_043758365.1 Chitinophagales bacterium | reverse complement strand
CTTAACCAAGAACACGCATTGCCTACAACCGAAGATGATGATGTAGATCAACCCTATAAAACCCCGTCGGTATTGCAAAAAGCAGGTGTGTTATTTGCACTTAACGATGGTGCAGATAATGCCCGCTACCGTAACCTTAGCTACAATGCTGGCACAGCAGTTACTTATGGTCTTACCAAAGAACAAGCCTTGCAAGCTATAACCCTAAATGCAGCTAAAATTTTAGGTATAGATGCAACTACGGGCTCATTAGAAGCTGGTAAAGACGCTAATATAATTATAACCGAGGGCGATATTTTAGATATGAAAAGCAGTACAGTAACCCATGCTTTTATACAAGGCCGAGAGGTTAGTTTAGACAATAAACAGAAGGAACTGTACGAAAGATATAAGTACAAATACGGCATTAAATAATTAACCCAAAGTTATAAATAAAAAAGCCATTGTATAGCAAGTGCTGTACAATGGCTTTTTTATGTAAACCGCTTTGCAGCCATTCATCCTAAACTTAATGCATACCAAAGCCAAATGCAATTATCTTTAATTCTTATTCCCACATCCCATATTTTAGTTTGTATGATGAAACGTCTTTTTCAAGCTGCAACCCTGCTTATAATCATTTCAACTATCGCCTGCAAAGGCAAAAAAGAAACGCCAAAACCTACTGTAGCACCGCCAACTGTGGTAGATGTATTGGTAGCTTCGGCTCAATTATTAACCAATACCATTGAAGTAAATGGCACGGTGGTAGCTAGTGAATTTGTAGAACTGCACCCAGAGGTTAGTGGCAGATTGGTGTATCTAAACGTACCAGAAGGAAGACATATAGAAAAAGGAACCATTGTTGCGAGGATTAATGACGCCGATTTACAAGCTCAATTAAGCAAAATAAAAGTACAATTAGAATTGGCTCAAAAAACAGAAGAGCGCTACAGAAAATTATTATCCATTAGTGGTATTAATCAGGCAGATTACGATGCTATTTTAAACCAAGTGAACGGCTACAAAGCAGACATGGTATATACAAAAGCTTTGATGGATAAAACTGTAATTAAAGCCCCGTTTAGTGGTAGTGTAGGTTTGCGTCAATTAAGCCCTGGTGCTTTTGTAACTACAGCATCCATTATTGTAACAATACAACAGGTGGATAAGTTAAAGGTGGATATTACCGTGCCAGAAGCTTATGCCAACTTGTTGCACAAGGGTAATACAGTAGAGGTGGTATTAGATAATGGTAATACTTCCAGAACTAGAGCAACCATTATTGCTGTTGAACCTCAAGCAAATGCAGCTACTAGAAACTTAAAAGCTAGGGCTATTTTAGAAAGTGGAAAGGCTAACCCGGGTGGTTTTGTAAAAGCATATTTAAACGCTGGCGGAGACAACAAGGCCATCCTGATACCAACAAATTGTTTAATACCAGACGATAAAAACAACCAAGTAATTGTTGTTAAAAAGGGTAAAGCATCTTTTGTGGCAGTAAAAACAGGTATACGGCAATCTAATCTAGTAGAGATTACTGAAGGCATTTCCGTTGGTGATAGTGTTGTCGTGACGGGTGTGTTATTTGCACGGCCAAAAGCCGCACTTAAAATAAGAAGCGTAAAGCAAATAAAAGATATGAACCAATAAGTTTAAACATGCCACGTTTTTAAAGGTTGGTAGGTTTTCGCATTCCATTCGCATTATTCAAATTATTAGAATCATAATTCCTTATGAATATTTCTGAATTATCATTAAAACGCCCAGTTTTAGCTACGGTTATGAACCTAGCTATTATTTTGTTCGGCGTGGTTGGTTTTACATATTTGGCGGTAAGAGATTATCCAGCAATAGATCCACCGGTTGTAAACGTAAGTACAAGTTATACTGGTGCCAATGCCGATATTATTTCAAATCAAATTACTGAGCCACTTGAGAAACAAATTAACGGTATTCCTGGCATTAGAACCATCACCTCATCAAGCTCCTTGGGTAGTAGCAATATTTCAGTTGAGTTTAATTTAGGGATTGATTTAGAAGCTGCAGCTAGTGACGTGCGTGATAAAGTAAGCCAGGCACAACGCAGTTTACCCCAAGATATTGATGCACCGCCAGTGGTTTCAAAATCTGATGCGGGTGGCGAGTTTATTTTAATACTTGCCGTGCAAAGCCGTACTAAAAGTTTAATGGAGCTAAGCGATTATGCAGAAAATGTATTACAACAGCAGATTCAAACCATTAACAACGTAAGTGCCGTAAATATATTTGGCCAAAAACGCTACAGTATGCGTTTGTGGCTTAATCCAGATAAAATGAATGCGTACGGCGTTGCATTTACCGATATAAAAACAGCGCTTAACACCGAGAATATTGATTTGCCGCCTGGTAAAATTTATGGCAATAATACAGAACTTACCATTCGCACTATTGGCAGGTTAACCTCTGAAAAGGATTTTAGAGATTTAATAATTAGAGAAGATGCTGCTGGCATTTTACGCCTAAACGACGTGGCACGAGTAGAAATAGGGCCAGAAACGCTAGAACAAAGTTGGAAATATAATGGCGTAAATGCAGTTGGTTTAGCAGTAGTGCCGCAACCGGGAGCCAATAATATTGACATAGCAAATCAATTTTACAAACGCCTTGATCAGATAAAAAAGAATAGCAAATCTGATATTGAATTTAAAATATTAATTGATAATACCACCACTATTCGCAAATCGCTACAGGAAGTAAAAGAAACACTTTTTATATCATTTAGCTTGGTAGTATTGGTTATCTTCTTCTTTTTTAGAAATTGGTTAATCGCCATTCGGCCGTTAATAGATATTCCCATATCGTTAATAGCCACATTTTTCATCATGTATATTTCTGGCTTTTCTGTTAATATATTAACGCTTTTAGGTATTGTATTAGCAACTGGTTTGGTGGTAGATGATGGCATTGTGGTTACAGAAAACATTTTTAGAAAACTAGAAGAAGGGCTACCCATTCGTAAAGCAGCACTTGAGGGTAGCAAGGAAATTTTCTTTGCGGTCGTTTCAACATCCATCACTTTAGCGGTTGTGTTTTTGCCAGTTATTTTTTTAGAGGGTTTTGTTGGTAGATTATTTAGAGAGTTTGGTGTTACGTTGGCCGCTGCGGTATTAATTTCTGCTTTTGTATCGCTTACCATTACACCGGTTTTAAATGTGTATTTAAATAGAAAAAATGCTGGCCACGGTAAGTTTTATGAGCGTACAGAACCATTTTTTACAGGCATGGAAAATGGGTATAAAAATCTATTGAAGGCTTTTATGAAAATACGTTGGGCTGCTTGGGTGATTATTTTGGTTTGTGTGGGGATGATTATTTTTATTATTAAAAATTTACAAAGCGAAATTGCCCCTTTAGAAGATAGAAGTAGTATACGATTTAATGTAACAGCAGCCGAAGGCACTAGTTATGTAAACATGCAAAAGCTCACCGATAGAATAGAAGATTATTTGAATGACTCTGTGCCAGAGAGGGACTTTACTTTTGCAAGAACAAGTGGTTCTTTTGGTAGTGCTGGTGCATCAAATGCAGCACAAGCAAGAATGGGTTTGGTAGAACCTAACCAAAGAATACGCAGTCAAATGGAAATTGCTACCGATTTACAAAAGAAACTTGGACGATTTAACGATGCAAGAATATTTCCTGTGCAAGAGCAAACCATATCTGTAGGCTTGGGTTCTAGAGGTTCTTTACCGGTACAATTTGTATTACAAAACCAAGAATTAAGTAAGCTAAAAGAAATGATACCCAAGTTCTTGGAAGAGGTAAGGAAAGATAAAACATTTTCCAATTCAGATGTAAACCTAAAGTTCAATAAACCCGAAATTCAATTAAGCATTGATAGAACGAAAGTAAAAGACCTAGGTTTATCAAGTAAAGATGTAGTGTCTGCTGTTCAAAGTGCCTTTAGTGGTGGCAGGTTAGCCTACTTTATTATGAATGGTTACCAATACCAAGTAATTGCACAAGTAGATAGAGAGAACCGAAACCAACCAGATGATATTTCTAAATTGTATGTGCGTAATAAAAATGGCGATAATATTTCATTAAGTTCTGTAGTTAAGTTAGAGCCAAGTAGCAACCCTACTACGTTGTACAATTTTAATCGTTACAAATCTGCTACTATATCAGCCTCATTAGCTGATGGCAAAACGATTGGTGATGGTATTGATGCTATGAATGCCATTGGCAAGCGTTTATTAGACGAGTCTTATCAAACCGCACTTAACGGCCCATCGAGAGATTATGCTGAAAGTAGTTCAAATATTGTGTTTGCGTTTGGTTTGGCATTAGTATTAATTTACTTAGTGCTAGCTGCACAATTTGAAAGTTTTAAAGATCCATTTACCATTATGCTTACTGTACCATTGGCTCTAAGTGGTGCATTGTTAAGTCTTTATTTATTCAATCAAACCATTAACATTTTCTCTGAAATTGGTATGATTATGTTAATTGGCTTAGTAACCAAAAATGGTATTTTAATTGTAGAATTTGCCAACCAAAAACGTGAAATTGGCTTGAATAAGATGGATGCTGTATTAGAAGCTTCGCAACAGCGTTTACGTCCTATTTTAATGACAAGTTTGGCTACATCGTTAGGCGCTTTGCCTATTGCTTTGAGTTTGGGTGCAGGTAGTACAAGCCGCATTCCTTTGGGAATTGTAATTGTAGGCGGTATATTATTCTCGCTAATCCTAACCTTATTTGTTATACCCGCCGTGTACACATTTATCAGCAGCAAACACGAAATGAAGAAGATAGATGTAACTGATTAATAATTGATTGCTTCTAAATGTGTGCAAAATGCCGTTTCAGTAATTTGAAACGGCATTTTCTTTTTAATGGCTGTTCGCAAAAAACTGGTTATACCAATACTTCCCACTCACTATCACTGTGTAACAATGATTTTTTGCCTGGCAAATGAAATAGTTTATGCGAATCAAGAGTTGGTACTTATTTAAAATAGACGTGTAGTAAATTACGTTGATTATAAATGCAAATAAATAATCTGGTAAAAATTTACTTCCA
>JAYVNQ010000136.1:0-15195 GCA_043758365.1 Chitinophagales bacterium | reverse complement strand
TAACCGAGCGGTTGAATATACTTACACAAGGTATTATTAGTAGAACTGGTGATGCTGCCACCACTGCTGCTAACAAGGCATTGGGCATTATAAACGGTACGGTTGAGCGGCAGGCTTACTACTTATCTTATCTGGATACGTTTAGGTTAATTGGGATTTTCTTCTTGGTGGTTTTGCCTTTTGTACTGTTTTTAAAAGTTAAAAAGAAAACCAAAGAAGAAGCTGCCGCAGCCATGAAAGCAGCTTCAGAAGCACATTGATTTTTTGGGGACGAGCAATTGGGTTTTCAATTTAGCCACATAGGCGTCGCACACTGGAACATTTGCATTCTCTTCAGCTTTTATCGTAGCAAAGGGTAAATCATTCAATCATTTCAATCATTCAAAATCATAATACAATGAAAAAAATAATCCTCATCACACTTATTACAAGCCTTGCTGCTACTGGTTTACAGGCACAAGTACAAGTAAATAATGAGTTAAAGAGTTTGATTAATAAATCTTTTTCTTTTTATCCAAAAGTTAAAGAAGTAGAAAATACCGTGGCTACAGCAAAACAAAAGTTAGAGATAGTAAGCATTAACACGCCCACAGTTGATGGTAACCTTTCTTACCGTTTTGTAGAGCCTAAAATTCAAATTCCTATTAATGGCGACAACTTTCAGTTTGCACCAGTGCATAACGTTAATGCAGATGTTACTGCTAGTTATGCCTTGTACGATTTTGGTCGTTTAAAAGCCAATATCGAAAAAGCAAAAACAGATATTCAATTTGCAGAGCACAATGTAGATGCAGTTAAGTACCAATTGGCAACACAAGTAGCCACTATATATTATAATATTATTTACCTACAACATGCAATTACTATTCAAGATACTGTGCTGCGTTTTTTAGCCGATAACAAAACCATTATTGATAACAAATACCAAAATGGTGATGCCTTAAAGCTGGATCAACTAAACATAAAAGCTCAAATTGATGCTGAACAAAACCGCAAGGTTGACCTTCAAAATTCATTACAAAAACAACAAAATTTATTGGCTTATACAACAGGTTCTAAGCAATCTAATGGCAATACGTTCGACTTTGAATTGGCGTTAAAAGATATAGAGGCTGCCCTTGCTGAAACCCAAGCTACCAATATAGATTATGTATTAGCAAAAGATAAGATTAAACAAGCTTTGAGCGATGTTGCCATTAGTAAATTAGGCGATAAACCATCCGTGAGTGTTAGGGGAGGTGCAGGTTTTAAAAACGGCTATGTGCCAAATGTTGGGCAAGTACGGTTTAACTATAATGCTGGTGTGGCGTTGCGTGTGCCTATTTACGAAGGTGGCAAAACGAAAAAGCAAATAAAATTATCCGAAACTTTGGTTAAGCAAAACGAGCTGGCTATTGAAACCTTGGATAATAATTATAAAAAAGACATTGGACAAGCATTGACCGATGTACAATCTAACCTTGAAAGGATTGCTAATACCAACGGTCAAATTGAACAGG
The DNA here is from genome assembly GCA_043758365.1 of Chitinophagales bacterium. GTDB lineage: Bacteria > Bacteroidota > Bacteroidia > Chitinophagales > Chitinophagaceae > Parasediminibacterium. The sequence continues at coordinate 13,696 of JAYVNQ010000136.1, read as the reverse complement.
CTAAGTATGCACAAACTATTGCTGCCACGCGTTTTAAAAATGGTGTTGGTACTAATTTAGAGCTAACAAACGCTAGTACCAATGTGCAACGTGCAGCATTAACCAAGTTGCAATACCAATACCAACTGTGCCTTGCAAAGGTTGAGTTAGCTAAACTAATTGGCTATAAATATTGGTAGATTTTACTATAGTTGGCAAGCCAGTATAAATCAATTCAATTAAATCACTATTAAATGACTTAGGTAATTAATACATTAAAGCTGCCCCAATTTGTTCCCAAAAAGGTTTGGCACGATTTGTTAGTATGATTTAGTACATTTAAAAAAACTATTATCATGAAACAAAAAATCTACTTGCCATTAGTGGCATTATTACTTATTGTTAGTTCGTTTACAAGTAATGCAGCTACTTCTTTAAAATTTACTGATAACGCTGTAACTACAACTATTGTAACAACAACAGAAGAACAGAAAAAAATACGTTTAGAGCAGATTAAAATGCGTGTTGAAGAAATTAAAAACATGGATAAATCTACCCTTACAAGACAAGAGCGTAAAGCCCTAAAATCTGAGTTAAAAGGGTTGGGCAAAGAAGCTAGAAGTAATGGTGGTGTTTATTTATCAGTTGGCGCTATTATCATCATAATTTTATTGTTGATTTTGATTTTATAAAATAATTATAACTCAGCAAGCAAAAAAGGCACTCAAATTTGAGTGTCTTTTTTGTTTAGTTGCTTTGAGGTACTATGACACGTAATTTCGCAAATCCTTTACAACTACACTTTAGTAGTCTAGGTATTTTATGAGAAAATTGAGTATGGATGATTTGGGTAGAATGAGCGTTGCTCAGTTTAAACAAGCAGAAAAAAATAATATTGTTGTAGTTTTAGATAATATTCGAAGTATGCACAATGTGGGTAGTGTTTTTAGAACTGCCGATGCATTTTTAATGGAAGCGATTTGCCTTTGCGGCTATACACCTCAGCCTCCACATCGTGATATTCATAAGACAGCATTAGGCGCTACTGAAACAGTTGATTGGTTATATTACGAAACCACTATGGCTGCTGTGTTAGATCTTAAAAGTAGGGATTATAAAGTGTATGCTGTTGAGCAAGTAGAAGGTAGTATTTCGCTTGAAAAATTTACCAACAATCCCAACGAAAAATTAGCTGTAGTGTTAGGCAATGAAGTTGAAGGCGTGACGGCAGAAATTTTGCCATTGTGTGATGGGTTTATAGAGATTCCACAATTGGGTACAAAGCACTCTTTAAATATTAGCGTTGCAGCTGGAATCGTTTTGTGGAAGCTAAATGAACCTAGATTTATGAAGTTGTGATTGCAATGATTTAAATTAATGAAATGATTGTTTGTAAATAGTTGCAGTGAAACATTTTTAAATAGATTATGAGTAATAGCGTAAAAAATTATCTCTCTTTAGTAAAATTTTCTCATACCATTTTTGCAATGCCTTTTGCGTTGATTGGGTTTAGTTTAGGGCTTGTGAAAGGGGATTTTAAACAAACAAATTTAAATAACTCTATTGGTAAGGAATTTGATATTACTAATTTTATTTTTTGGCAAAAGATTGGGTTTAAATTTTTACTCGTTCTCATTTGCATGATCTCTGCACGTTCTGCTGCTATGGCTTTTAACCGTTATTTAGATAGAAATTTTGATGCTAAAAATCCACGTACTGCTATTCGTGAAATACCTGCTGGCATTATCTCAGCTAATAGTGCGTTACGCTTCGTGATATTATCCTCAGTCATTTTTGTTATTGCAGCTTTCTTTATTAATGCCATCTGTTTTGCACTAAGTCCAGTAGCCTTGTTTGTGGTATTGTTTTACAGTTATACAAAGCGTTTTACGGCCTTATGCCATTTGGTACTGGGTTTGGGCTTATCGTTGGCACCAATTGGGGCTTATTTAGCTGTTACTGGCAGATTTGATGTATTGCCCCTACTGTTTTCATTGGCTGTTATATTTTGGGTAAGTGGGTTTGATATTATTTTTGCCTTGCAAGATGTTGATTTCGATCAATCGCAACACTTGTATTCTATCCCTTCAGTTTTAGGTAAAGCAAAAGGTTTACGAGTATCAGAATTATTGCATTTAGTGAGTGCTGGTTGTATAATTATTGCTGGTTTTTATGGTCATTTTCATTGGCTGTACTGGATGGGCGTTTTAGTATTTGTAGCCATGCTTATTTACCAACATGCTATTGTAAAACCCAACGATTTGAGCAAAGTAAATTTGGCTTTTATGACAGCAAATGGCGCAGCCAGTATAGTGTTTGCTGTGTTTGTGATTGGTGATTTGATATTTTTTTAAAACAAGAATTTTAGAGAATTATACTAGTTGTATGAATTATATTAATCAAATTAAAAATTGACCTATTAGGGTTTATGGCTAGAATACTTTGTATTGATTATGGGGCAAAACGAACTGGCATTGCAGTTACCGATCCTATGCAAATTATTGCCACGGCATTAATAACTATTGAGACGAAAGAATTGATGTCATTTCTTAAAAAATATATGTTGCAAGAACCTGTAGAGTTAGTATTGATAGGGCTTCCATTAAATTTAGATGATACACCTACACACGGTACACCATTGGTTTTAGCAGCCATTAAACAACTAGAAAAAAATTTTCCAACTATACCCATTAAAACGGTTGATGAACGTTATTCCTCCAAAAATGCTGCTCGAGCCATGGTAGAAATGGGTATGAAAAAAAAAGATAGGCAAGTAAAAGGCAATATTGATCAAGTGGCTGCAACCATGTTATTGCAAGAGTATTTGCAAAATTTATAAGCTTTAAAAGCGGTGAATTATTATTTATTAATAGCGATGCTAACTGCTGCAAAAAGAATTTAATCGCTATAATTCGTTCAAATTCGTGTAATTCGTGTTTCAAAAATAATTTCGATAGTAGATGATTCTTCCAATTGTAGCCTACGGTAACCCCGTATTACGTAAAATAGCAGTAGAAATTACTCCCGATTATCTTGACCTTAAAAAGTTGTTAGATGATATGTGGGAAACCATGTATAGCAGTAGTGGTGTGGGTTTGGCGGCCCCGCAGATAAATAAAAATATCCGTTTGTTTGTAATGGATAGTAAGCAGATTTTTGATAATCAAGACGATGAGGACAAAGGTTTGTACAGCGATGAACCAGGTATTAAGCAGGTGTTTATTAATGCTAAAATAAAAGAGTTAAAAGGCGAGTCGTGGATTTACAATGAAGGTTGCCTATCTATACCAAAAATTAGAGAAGATGTGAGCCGGCCAGAAGAGGTTGTGCTAGAATATATGGATGCTAATTTTAAGATGCATACCAAAACTTTTACCGGGCTAACTGCAAGAATTATTCAGCACGAATACGACCATATTGAAGGCAAATTATTTATTGATTATTTAAAGCCTTTACGTAAAAAATTGTTAGGTGGTAAGTTAAATGATATATCCAAAGGCAAAATAAAAATGGACTATAAAATGAGCTTTTATAAATAGCTATAACCAACATCATGTGTAGGTACAAGACATTTTATTTCGCTATACAAAATCAGTTACAATACAAGTTTGTTGTTGCCATTTTATTTATATGCTTGGCAGCTAAATCTCAAGACACAACAATCATCATCGATAATAAAAAAATTACCTTGCCAGAGGTAATTGTCCGTAATCATTTTGACTACAAAAAACTACTGCAACAAATAAAAGAGGATACTACTTTTTATAAGGCATTCCGTAATCTCCGTATATTAAATTATACATCCTTCAACGATATAAAAATGCTAGATAAGGCTGGCAAAGTAAAAGCATCTTTATTTGGTAAAACCCAACAACAGCGTAGTGTTGGTTGTAGAACAGTGACTATTCTAGAAGAACAAACAGCAGGCGATTTTTATAAAGATAATCATGGCTATAATTATCTTACGGCTGAGTTATATGCAGGGTTATTTTTTACAAAAGGGCAGGTTTGCGGTGAGGACAATATTGTGGCAGGTCATGCCATTTCTGCTTCAGGCCAATCAGGTATTAGCAAGCATAAAGAGCAGCTAAAAATGCTGTTTTTTAATCCTGGCAAAAAGATAAATGGCATACCTTTTATTGGTGATAAATTAGACTTGTACGATGACCATGCTAATAAAGTGTACGATTATAAATTAGATGTGAAAAAACTGCACGGCACTCTCTGCTATGTATTTTCAATTACCCCTAAAGAAAACCTTGGCTTTTTTAAAAGAGATGACATTGTTGTGGATGAAATGACCACTTGGTTTGATATGAAGACGCTGGATGTTTTGGCAAGAAATTACTCCTTAAGCTATAAGGCGGGTGTTTACGATTTTGATGTAAGTATGGACGTTGAAATGACAAAATTTGAAGACTTATTAGTGCCCAAAATACTTCGCTATAAGGGGAATTGGGATGTGATTTTTAAAAAACGTGAACGTGGTATTTTTACCGCTACCTTATTTGATTTTAAGAAAGAATAATTAGAATTGAACGCCCAATCTTAATGCTAATCGTCTGTAGTAGAAATCTTTTTGAGTATAGTTTGTGCCAGCAATATAAGGGTCATAACTAATATAATAATACTCAAAATAACTCAAGTGTTTATAGCTAAAACCGAGTGTTACATTAAACTCTAACTTACTTGTTATTTTTTTATTTATCCCAATACCAGCTTCGCCATAAAATCTATTCTTAAAATCAAAAACATTGTGGCCATTAAAGGTTTTGGCCGAAAAATAATCATTAGGCAAAGGGTAATCTATACCACCATCTGCATATACTAACGGTTGCCATTTTTTATTACCAAAACTTTTTCTCACATCTATAAATAAGGGAATGCTTTTTATGCCGTAATTATCTAATCCAACACCAACACCAATACGCCATTTATCAATCTTAATACCATTTATAGTTTGAAAACCAAAAGCACTTTGACTACTACCATTTAACAATGCAGCGTTAGTAATATTCGAGAAATGAATTGTCTTTTTTTGTGCTATTGAAGTAATAAATAAATAGCAAAAAATGGTGGTAATTATTGTTTTCATCATTCCTAGTTTAAGGCTATTTTACTTAATAATGTTACGTTGTTTGTATTAGTATAACTGTATTGGTACAAACCATCTTTTGCTACCACATAAGCAATACCGTTTAAGGCAATCACGTCACTCGTTTCACCAATGGCTAAGGTTTGTTTGGTAGTAATATTTAGCGGGTTAGTAGCATCGAATATTTTTAAGCCATCTTTTATATCACAAATGAAAAGTAGGTTACCATCTTTACTTAAACCATAAGGCCGTGAGAGGCTATAGGTTTTTAACAGTTTTGTTTGCGATAAATTGGTAATATCTACAATGTTTAGCTCGTTTAGTGTACCAACACAACCAACTATACTAGGCGTGGTATTACTATTTGAATGTAGGGTTACGTAAGCGTAATTGCCATCTGCAATTACAGGGTCGCAATTACGGGCATGTGTAAACTGACTTAACTGTTGTGGTATGGCAGGATTGCTAAGACCATAAATAAACATACCAGTTTGTGTGCCAATAAAAAGGTTGTTATTAAATGGAAAAATAGTTTCTACAATGCTGTTAATGCTTATACTATTTGCTAATTGTGGGGCATCTGCTTGGGTAATATTGATTGACTTTAATTGAAATGAGGTGAGTGCATAGAGATAATTATTAAGGATTGCATATTTAGAAGTAGACCCTGTAACGCCAACGCCAGCGCTGCTTGTGAGTGCAGATGCAAAGAAAATACCTCCCCTATAATTTGTTGTAGTTAAATAACTACCATTAGTCCAAATGCCTTGTCCTTCTACAATGTCAAGGCTTACTGTGGTGTCTCTAACCGACCAACTAGTTATTACTTTGCCACTGTCAACATAGTAGCCATTGATATAGCGCCTTTCAGGAAACAGATTATTTACAAAACCTTTAGGTGCTACAATTTGGGGGTTACTAATGTCTATCGCAATTAAATCTGTATAACAATCCGCATAGAGCATATTGTCTTTAATGGCTAAATTCTCGTTACCTGGTATAGCAATAAACGCGGCATTAATGGGCTTTTCAGGGTTGGTGTTGTTAATAATATGAATACCTTTTTGAGGTTCATTTAAGAAAATATAATTACCCAATAACACCATTTTACCGATAGTTGTAATCGGTTGAGGAGCATCGTTTTTAATAGAAGCCCTTACTTGTTGTGTAGTTTGATAAATAGGTGTATAAAGTTTGTATGTTTTAGTGCCAGTATCTTTAAAGCAGCTTGATAAAATAGTGGCAATAATGGCTATTGGTAATAGCTTTTCAATGGTAGTTTTTTGAAACATTTTTTTATTTTTTTGATGATGATTTGTGTTTAAAATTGAAGGGCTTGCTTAACTGTAAACTGTATTGCAGAAAGTGGTAATTATCCGCTGTGTTTTTATGTATTGGCGTAACTGAATAATCTGTTACCAAAGCTATTTTAAAACGATTGTTTTGGTTAAATACCATGCCACCATGTACTCCTAGGAATAATTTGTTGTTTAATGATGGATTGTAATACAGTCTTTTATTGGTATTATCTGCTATTAACCATTGCTGGGAAAACGCCCATGATAATGAGCCGCCTAATAAAATACTGAACCTGTTTTTTGAGTCTGTATTAAAGCTGAAACCCAATGTTAATGGTACTTGTAGTAAATGTACTTTATTGGTTAAGGTAAAATTATTACCTGCTATATAACTATTTGAAAAGATTACCGTTGTATCATTTTTCAGCATCAATTGGTTTTGTAAATACACATACTGTAAACCCGTTTCTAACTGCCAATGTTTAGATAAGTCTGTTACATATTGTAAACCAATTTTTAAATTAATACAATTGGTTGGCTGGGGTAATGCTTCACGGTTTGCTACTAAGTTTGGTGGCACGCTTGATGATGATAATGCACCACTTGCAGCTAAAGCCCCATAATTAGTATTATTAAAAGGGGTGTTTAAAAATCCACCCCCGAACATTAAAAACCATGGTTGTTTTTTTATGATTGGCTTAGTTACAACTTTCTTCTGCAATGCTGTATCAGCAGCTATTTTAACTATTGCCTTACTCGAATCCTGGGTTTTATTAACTGTGTCTTTTGGCTGGGTAATAATAGCTGTTACATCAATATTTTTAGGTGTAATATTTATTTCTGTGCTACTATTAATAGGAATATTTATCGCAACTTCTTTTTCTATTTTATTGGTCTGCGTTTGCTTATTATTATTTATAAAATCTGTAAAATTATTTTGGTTTTTTTGTTGCTTGCTTAAACTGAGTGTTATGATAGTTGAATGATTTTCTTGCAGTTTATTTTGCAGATTTTTATTTTCTTGTAATGCTATTTTTTGCCTCTTATTAATTTGTTCATTTAAGCTTTGACTTTTTAAAGCTTGCTCCTCAACTTCATGTTCCTTGCTAACTTGTCCCTTAGCTTCTTGTCCCTGGGTTTCTTGTTTCTTGCTACCGTTCTTCTCATTTGTTTGCATTAGCCACAAGCCGCCAACTATTAATCCCAACAAAGGCAACCACCACCAAATTAGTAAACGCCTTTTAGCTTTTGGGTGCAAAGCGGCTTCAACCTCTTGCCAAACCAATGGCGAAGGTTGTAAGCTAAAACTGCTTAATTGTTGTTCAATATTTTCTTCAAATTTTTGCTGCATGGTACTTGTCTTGTATAGCTAAATCATTTTTTTTTAAGTCGTTTATCAGCATTATTCTAGCCCTGCTGTATTGGCTACGAACCGTATTGACATTGGTGTGCAACAGTTGCGATACCTCAATATGATTAAAGCCTTCTATTGCAATCAGGTTAAAAATTGTTTGGTAACTTGTAGGTAAGGCACGTATTATTTCTATCAAATCTTTAGTGTCAATTTTTACTTCTGGGTTTTCATCGCTAATAGGGTGTAAAACCACATCATCTAGGTGTAAATCTTTTTTATAACGCGTATGTTTTTGCAAATAACTAATGGCACAGTTTACCATTATCCGCCTAATCCAAGCTGCCAAATCGCCTTCTTGTTTATATTGACTCAGTTTGGTAAATACTTTAATAAAGCCATCTTGCAACACGTCTTCTGCATCTTCTAAACTTTTGGTGTAACGATAACAAACGCCTAGCATACTTGGTGCATAAAGGTTATAGAGCTCGTATTGAGCGTCTCTTTTGCCTTTTAAACAAGCTTTTATCAGTTGCTGGGTTTGTTGCATTGTGTGTACAATAGTATGACCATGACTTTTGCCATTTCATTGCAAGGTGAATAAAATAAATTTTCAGCGGCTGCATTTTGTGTCGTTGAAACTGCTTTATACAATGGGTTTACTGCTCGTAAGCAGTTTGATGGGCTGTGTTTCTAACGCAGAAAATTTAGCCCCGATTGAAATGTAAAGCCCGCAGCGAAGCGAGGACTTGTAATGAAAAGCGGGACAAAAGCTCAATGGATAATCTACTGTTCCGCTACCAAAATTTTTAAACAAAACAATGTTGTAACTGCCATAAATTAATGTTGCAATTATATTTTCTATTAGGTTTGTAATATGCACAGTTTTAATGAATTGGTTAAGGATTTTGCGGCTAAATTTAATGTGCCGCATTTTCCTGAAATGCCTACAACCTTGTACGTTCCTGGGGATTATTTTTTGCAGTTGGGTGGCAAAAGAATAAGACCTGTTATGTGTTTAATGGGTAACGAATTGTTTGATGAGATTTCATCAGATGCCTATGAAGTAGCTACTGCCATTGAGTTGTTCCACAATTTTACTTTGGTACACGATGATATTATGGATGCTGCACCACTGAGACGTGGTATGGAAACCGTGCATAAAAAATATGGCGAAAGTGTGGCTTTATTATGTGGCGATGTAATGCTGATTAAGGCTTACGATTACCTTAATAAAATAAATGCTAGCTACTTGCACAGGATTTTGCATTTGTTTAATAAAACTGCTAGAGAAGTTTGTGAAGGGCAACAATTGGACATGGATTTTGAGAAGCAACCAGTGGTTTTGCTAGAAGATTATTTGCACATGATAACCCTAAAAACATCGGTATTAATAGCTGCCAGTTTAGAGATGGGGGCAATTATGGGTGGTGCTAGCGTAGGTAATTTGCAGCATATTTATGAATTTGGATTGAACTTGGGTATTGCTTTTCAAATTCAAGATGATTATTTAGATGCCTTTGGCGACCCTGAAAAATTTGGTAAGGATGTTGGTGGCGATATTAGGCAGAACAAAAAAACCTTCTTATTAATTCATGTATTGGCGGTTGCCACAGCAGCACAAAAAGCTGAAATTTTGCATTTGATGACAGACAATCCTGCTGATAAAGTAGAGAGGATGTTAGGTATTTTTAAAACCTGCAATGTGGATGTTTGGGCAAATGAATTGAAAGAAAAATACCTACAAACTGCTTACAAACATTTGGATGATATTGCCGTAACATCCGTACGTAAAAAGCCTTTAATGGAATTAGCTGAATTTTTGATACAGCGAGAACATTAGAATTTTATTACACGAATTATTAAACACGAATTTCACTAATTACACAAAGTAGACGCATTATTAAAGCAGTTTGAACTAGGGTTTTTAAAACTTACTTTAGCAATTAAATATTGATAGCCTCTAATTCGTGTAATTCGCTCCAATTTGTGTCATTTACAAATACCTTTTCAACCAAACAACCAAGCTACACCATGTCTTTATTCCGCAAAAAGTCAATTGAAAAAATACTTGCAGATGCCAATGCTGGGCTTGGCGATAGTCATGGCATATCGTTAAATAAAGTGCTAGGGGTGAGGGATTTAACCGGCTTGGGCATCGCCGCTATTATTGGTGCAGGTATTTTTAGCACTGTGGGTAAAGCTTGTTACGATGGTGGTCCTGGCGTTATTTTCTTATTTATGATTTGTGCTGTGGCCTGTGGTTTTTCTGCGCTTTGTTATGCTGAATTTGCTTCTCGTATTCCCACTTCGGGTAGTGCGTACACTTACTCGTATGCTGCTTTTGGCGAAATTATTGCGTGGATAATTGGGTGGGATTTGGTGATGGAATATGCCGTGGGAAATATTACGGTGGCTATTTCTTGGTCAGGCAATCTGTCTAGCTTTCTGCACAATATTGGCTTGCATATTCCTGATTTTTTATGTACCAGTTTTTTAGAAGCTAAAAATGGTAGTGCCAAATATGTAGAAATGATGGCACAACACGATGCCAGTGCCTCCGACTTTTTAGCAATACATACTACTTGGATAAATGCCCCACAAATTGGCGGATTTCATTTTATTTTAAACATCCCTGCTTTGCTAATAACAGGATTTATTACCTACTTGGTTTATATAGGTATTAAAGAATCCCGTAAGGCCAGTAATATGATGGTGGTGTTTAAATTGGTGGTTGTGGCAGCGGTAATTTGTATTGGGTTTTATTATGTTAATCCATCAAATTGGGTGCCTTTTATGCCCAATAAATTTTCCGGGGTAATGAAGGGTGTATCTGCTGTGTTCTTTGCCTATATTGGATTTGATGCTATTAGTACCACTGCGGAAGAATGTAAAAATCCACAACGAGATTTACCTCGTGGTATGTTTTATTCGTTAATTATTTGTACCATTTTATACATCCTTATTTCGTTGGTGTTAACGGGTATGGTAAATTATACCAAGTTAAATACTGGTGATTTTTTAGCCAATGCGTTTAACGAAAGAGGCTTGAATTTTTTTGGTGGCGTGATTGCTTTAAGTGCTATTGTTGCTACCACGTCTGTATTGTTAGTGTTTCAAATTGGGCAGCCACGTATTTGGATGAGCATGAGCCGTGATGGTTTATTGCCACCAAAATTTTCGGCACTTCATCCAAAATATAAAACACCTTATTTCTCTACCATTATTACCGGTTTGGTGGTTGGGGTACCAGCTTTGTTTTTAGATTCTGCGTTGGTAACAGACTTGTGCAGCATTGGTACTTTGTTTGCGTTTGTGCTGGTTTGTGGCGGTATTTTAATTTTACCAAGGCCGGAAAAAGAAGTAGGAAAATTTCGTGTGCCATATGTAAATGGCAAATACATTGTACCAATTTTATTTATTGCAATTATTGTTTTTGTGCAGTTGCAATACCCTCAGTTTGTAAAAAACTTTTTTGGACTAATTGATGCTGACCATCCAGATTTTACGCCAAGCCAAGTTTTTAAAGAGCGGTTGCCGTACTTTATTTTCTGCATTGTAGCCTTGGTTATTTCCATTTTTAGCTACCTCAAAAGCTTTTCTTTAATACCCGTTTTGGGCTTATTATCTTGCTTTTACTTAATGACGGAGCTGGGTACTACCAATTGGTTGCGGTTTATTATTTGGCTAATTATTGGGTTGGTAGTTTACTTTTTATATAGCAGAAATCATAGTAAGTTGAATTTTTAAAACTTGGTATTGAAGCTGTACACGAGGTTGCTTTACTTTGTGAAACTTTAAGAAAACTAAAGCCAGTAAAATTTTTAGTTGTAAACAACCTTTAACACCGTTTTGCCGTTTATTTGTTTCATAAAACTATTTTAATGAAACAACTGCTTATTATTGCCACCATTGTAATTACTTTTAGTTGTAAAAAAGAAACTGCTGCACACCAAGATGCTGTAATTGTAATTAATACCCCAACAACCAACCAACACTTCGCCATCGGCGACACCATACGTGTTACTGGCACGGTTACCCACAACGTTACCTTGCAAAGTGTAGCTGTGCACATGACAAACCTTTCAACCAATAATGAGTTTTTTCATTACCATTTTGGTGCACTTGATAAAACAACTTATAATTTTAATGCCACTTATAAAGTAATTGAAAACAATAAAACTAGTTTTAAAGTAGAGGTAGAAGCTATAGATAAAGATGGGTTCACTGATATGAAAGATATGTTGATTACCATTAATTAACCAACACCTTCGTTAACATCAGTTAGAAAAAACCCGTATAACTTTTACAAACCGGCGTTCGTAATGGTTGGTAAATTGGCTAATGGTTACTCCGTATGCTCGCCCTGAAGTTGAATGAATAAATTTTAAACCATTGCTATTATCGGTTACAATGCCCATATGTCCCACAATTCTAATAGAATCTACCGTTCCGGTAAATAAAATCAAATCGCCCTCCTTTGCATCCGCTAATTTAATCTCCTTACCAATGTTGGTAAAATCTACGGACGATCTTGGCACTTCAATGTTAAAATGGTTAAATACAAAAGTTATAAAACCTGAACAATCAAATCCTATTGATGGATCTGTGGAAGCATACTTATAAGGAATACCGATTAATGTATTTGCAAAACCAACCAGTTCTTGTGGTGTAACCCTAGATTTACGAATATCCTCAATCCAAATTCTTACTTCATTTGGCAGGCGTCTCGAATGATTGGGTATTGGTTTAATTGTATCTGCAAGAACACGTAAAGTCTCAACATTTCTATCAACCTTAATACTATTGTTTGCGTTTTTGCAGGTTAAACTGATCAATGCAATTAAAAAAAAATTAACAAACTTCATCTTCAAATTTAGCATTTAAAAATGCAAATTACTGCGACCATAGCATTGCTTTATTTAACTTCTGAATACTTTGGGAACATCCACTAAGAACAAGTTTCTCAACTTGTTGCAACGATGGCCGATTAATAAAGTACTTGACCTAATAAAGTAATTTGAAATTAATACTTACAACTACTGCTACCATTAGGTTTTACATAAGCTGAGCATGAGGAAATACAACTATTTTTTTGCCGATGCTAGTATTTTACAAGTATCGTTTTTTTTGGATGAGGATTAGGATTAGTTATTGGTTAATAGAATTATAATAACTAAAAATTGAAATCCTTAATTCAAAATGTTGGTGAAATGTTTTTCTTGCATCAGAATGGTATGGTTGGTTAAGAAATTTATAACAGTAATTTCTTAAAAAAATTTAACTTCATACCTTAATTACTGCCTTAATGAACGATTGTAAAAATTTAGATGATGTAGAATTGTTACAGCTCCTAAAGCGAAGTAACAATGATGCTTTCACTGAATTGTATGAGCGATATTGGCAAAAAATGTATGTAGTTGCGGCTCACAAACTAAAAAACCTCACCGATGCCGAAGAAGTAGTTCAAGATATTTTTCTTGAAATTTTGAAACGACGAGAATCGCTAAACATTACTTCAAAATTATCTTCTTATTTGGCCGCCGCAGTTACTTACAAGGTGATTAATGTATTGGCAAAACGACATATTCAGCAAAAATATTCAATTTACGCTACAGGGCAATCTACCGAAGCTGACTTCTCTACTATTAATTGGTTGGGATTTGAAGAGTTGAAAGACCAACTTTTAAAGCATGTTGCTAATCTTCCTGAAAAATGCCAATTGGTATTTAAACTCAGTAGGGAAGAAGGATTCACCCATAAAGAAATTGCAACACAGCTAGGAATTTCAGAAAAAACAGTAGAAGGTCATTTGTCAAAAGCCACACAACTTTTAAAAATGAATCTTACCACAAATGCTTTATTACTATGAAGTTGTTTAACATTTTAATTTTTTGAGAAAGATGGCTATAACGCTTAACCATAGCATGTTCCACCAAGTGACGGTCAGCTTTTCAAATCTTATTAAAATTC
>JAYVNQ010000135.1:0-5126 GCA_043758365.1 Chitinophagales bacterium | reverse complement strand
GCAGAAAAATACAGGAACAGAAGAAGGCGGTTTGCATTGAGGCTTAACCTAATCGCTGCTATTTGCTATTACCAATTATAGTTTTTTACTTATGTTAGGGGTCTAATATTGGTTCTAAGGTTCAATAATTTTTTATAAAAAGCTGCCCGTTGGTATTTACCAAACACAATTGGGTTTTTATAAAAGAAACTAATGCTATCTAAAACAGGTTCTTCTTGGCCACTATAAATTAAGGGTACACTGTTTTTTATTGTTTGGGTTATTACAGCAAAAGGTGCATGGCTTTCGCCGGGCATGGTAGCGTAATCTGCTTTGTTCCAACTATTTTCATCATGGTTGCTGGTAAATTCTAATCGCAAAACATTTTTTGGGTAAATGCTATCCGATTGGTTAATAATACTATCAATGGCGGTTGCCTTCCTCAATTTTTTTGCTACTAATTTCATCATCGCAAAATCTGCCCAACCATACGTTTGATCAAAACCGGCCTTGTGCAACCAAGGCTTATCCCCTTCCGCCAACATAAAAATATTTTTTTGCTTTTTTAAAGAATCAATACAACGCACCCAAAATTTCTCAGGCACACCAGGTGCAACATCGCACCTAAAACCGTCAATATCTGTGTCGGTAATCCAAAACTTCATGGCTGCAATCATACTATCGGCTAATGCTGGGTTATTATAGTTTAGTTTACGTGCATCCGTCCAATCGAAAGGGGATTTTGGTTGGTGTGTAATACTATCTATTTAATAAAATTCTGGGTGTGTTGTAAGCCATGGATGATCAGCACCTGTGTGGTTTGGCACCCAATCTATCACTATCTTAAAACCCTTTGTGTGAGCAGTTTGTACCAATTCTTTCCAGTCTGCCAATGTACCAAACTCTGGGTTAATTTCGGTATAACTTGATACCGCATAATAACTGCCCAATGCACCCTTTCTATCCTTAACGCTAACAGGATTTATTGGCATAAACCATAAGGTTTGCACACCCATATCTTTCAATCTACCTAGGCTTTTTTCAAAGGCTTTAAATGTACCTTCTTGGCTATATTGGCGAACGTTTACTTCGTAAATATTGCCTTGCATTATCCATGCTGGATGGCCATCAATTTTACGGTATCGGCAACTATTATATTACTCGTTAATTTTGATTTACAAGATGTCATTAGTACCAATAATAGTATGGCGAAACCCAATTTTTTAAGTAGCATAACAATCATTTAAGGAGTAAAAATAAAGGATTTATCGTGTAAATAACACACATTGTAAACTAGTTTGAATATTTTACCGATTGATTGCTTTGCTTCACCCATAAAATAAAGAATAGCCTTATTGGTAACTTTAATTTTGCGTTACTTATTTATTTTATCTAACCCTAATTAATTTTGAAGAAGAACAAGAAAATTTTAATCATCATTATCCATATTGCCGTTTGGGGTTGCTTTTTTTTATTGCCCTATATTTTTAGGCCACAAGGTCGAAGTGACATGCCAACTAGTATCAGTAATCGCTTTATTGCTGTGTTTACAACAAATGGTATTTGCTTGGTAGCATTTTATTATTTAAATACATTACTGCTTTTACCAAAATTATTATTCCAAAAAAAATGGCTTTGGTATGCTGCAAGTATTATTGCTTGCTTCGTTTTTTTCATGTACATACCACGAGAAATTGCCAACTTATTTGTAGCGCCAGAAGATTTTTCGGCAAAGATTGAAATACTTAAAATCCAAAATAAAACTATGTTGATAGATAGTTTGAAACATTGGAAAATGGGGCAACATGGTGGCATGAGAGGCGGCTCCAGATTTGTATTTTTTCCTGGTTCAAATGCTATCTTCTTTTTAGTATTTTTAATAAGTACTTGCATTTCTGTTACGCAACAATGGCTAAAATCAGAAGAGACAAAAAAAGAAGTTGAATCAGAAAAGTTGAGTACTGAATTATCGTTTTTAAAATCGCAGGTAAACCCACATTTCTTTTTTAATACGCTCAATAATATTTACTCGTTGGCAGTTGTTGGTAGCGATAAAACGGCACCAGCCATTATGAAGTTATCAGCCATCATGCGTTACATTTTAAGCGATACGCAAAGCGACACCGTACCGTTGGAAAATGAAGTAAATTTTATTAATAATTTTATTGATTTGCAGCGTGTGAGGTTAACCGATAAAGTGACAGTTTTATTTACAACCGAAGGTAATATTGCCACACAGCAAATAGCACCACTTTTGTTTATTCCATTTGTAGAAAATGCATTTAAATATGGCGTAAGCACCAGAGAAAATTCAACCATCAACATCCTTATAAAAGTAACAGATGACGTGATAAACTTATCTATAAGCAATACTATTGTTAAGGCCGATAATGGCATTTTAGACACCACGGGTATTGGTATAAATAATGTAAAACGAAGGTTAGATTTGTTGTATCCAAATAAACATACACTGCTGATTACAAACGATAAGATTACCTTTTTTGCAAACTTATATATTACCATAAAATGATACAGTGTATAGCAGTTGACGATGAACCATTGGCCTTACAATTGATAACACAATACTGCGAAAAAGTGCCTTTTTTACAGTTAAAAAAAGTGTTCACAAACCCAGATGAAGCCACTATTTACCTGCATCAAAACCCAATAGACCTTATTTTTTTAGATATTCAAATGCCCGATGTAAGTGGCCTGCAATTTTATAAAAATTTATCGTTGGCAAATAAGCCCCAGATAGTTTTTACAACAGCTTTTAAAGATTATGCAGTGGATGGTTTTAATGTAGATGCAGTGGATTATTTATTAAAACCTTTTGAGTTTGACCGCTTTTTAAAAGCTGTGTACAAGGCTAAAGAATATATGGAATTTTTATCATCTCAAGACTTGCAAATGAGCTCAATTTTCATAAAGGCAAACTATGAAATGATGAAGATTAATTTAAAGGATATTGACTTGATTGAAGCCTTAGACGATTATATAAAACTATACATTAAACCCACGCCCCTACTCGCTTTAATGACCTTAAAAAGTATTCAGGAAAAGTTGCCAAGCAAGGAATTTATTCGTATTCATAGATCTTATATCATTCCGTTAGCTAAGGTTGAAAAATTTAGTAAAAGCAAGGTTTTTGTATCAGGAAAAGAATTGCCAATCGGCACTAGTTACAGTGATGTTTATGAAGTGTTACTGCAACGTGTAAAGGCAGATCAGGATTGATAAAATTGATTTTGTAAAGGCATTGTAACTTTAATATTACAATGCCTTTTTCAGTTTTGATATAGCTAGATTTGTTTACAAATTTTTCTCATCATTTTTATCTAATTAAGTAGTCTGTCATAATTAACTTATAAAATGCTCAAACATTTTAGTACATAAATTCAGTGTATTTGGTGATTTCTGCGATCAGAATTACTATAAGATAATTATGACAGACTACTTATTAATTAATAAAATATGCAATTCCTACAACAACTTAATATACAAATTATTAACCAAGGTACTTTAACAGGCAATATTACCATTGAAAGTCAAGGTCATTTAATAGAAAGCTTTTCGCCAGTTAATAGCAAACTAATTGCCAGCGTGGTTTCAACAGATGCAGAAGCTTACGAAATCACAATAAAAAAAGCCCAATCTGCATTTTTAGAATGGCGTAAATGGCCAGCACCAAAACGTGGTGAAATTGTTCGTGAAATTGGTGAGGCTTTAAGAGAAAACAAAGAGCCTTTGGGTAAATTGGTTAGCTACGAAATGGGTAAAAGTTTACAAGAAGGTTATGGTGAAGTACAAGAAATGATTGACATATGCGACTTTGCAGTTGGGCTTTCTCGCCAACTGTATGGCCTTACCATGCACAGCGAAAGACCAAACCACAGAATGTACGAACAGTGGCATCCATTAGGCATTGTTGGTGTAATTTCTGCATTCAATTTTCCTGTTGCAGTATTCAGTTGGAATGCAGCATTGGCCTGGGTTTGCGGCAATACCTGCATTTGGAAGCCGAGTGAAAAAGCACCCCTTTGTGGTATTGCTGTACAAAATATTATAGCCGAGGTTTTTGCAAAAAATAATGTGCCTGAAGGTGTAAGTTGCTTGGTGCAAGGTGATAAAGTTGTAGGAGAATGGTTAAGTAACGATACTCGGATTCCTCTTATTTCTGCAACAGGTTCTACCAAAATGGGTAAGGCATTAAATGCGGTAGTAGCAGCAAGATTGGGCAAAACTATTTTAGAATTGGGTGGCAATAATGCCATCATTATTTCTCAAAATGCTGATTTAGACATGTCCCTAATTGGTGCAGTATTTGGTGCAGTTGGTACTGCCGGTCAACGTTGTACAAGCACTAGACGTTTAATTATGCACGAAAGTATTTACGATATTTTTAAAGAGAAGTTGGTTAAAGCCTACCAACAAATTAAAATTGGCGACCCATTAGATAGTAATAATCACATGGGACCATTGATTGATAAAGTTGCAGTTGCCAATTATCTTCAATCAATCGAAAAATGCAAAGAACAAGGTGGTAATTTTATTATTGAAGGCGGTGTTTTAACTGGCGATGATTATGTAAGTGGTTGCTATGTGAAACCTTGTATAGCTGAGGTTACAAACGATTTGCCAATTGTACAGCACGAAACTTTTGCTCCAATTTTATACTTGATAAAATATAAAGATTTGGATGAAGCCATTGCTTTACAAAACGGTGTGCCACAAGGTTTGTCATCAAGTATTATGACGTTAAACATGCGTGAAGCTGAACAATTCTTATCTAATCAAGGCAGTGATTGTGGTATAGCCAATGTTAATATTGGTACAAGCGGTGCCGAAATTGGGGGTGCTTTTGGTGGTGAAAAAGAAACAGGTGGCGGCCGTGAAAGCGGTAGCGATGCTTGGAAAGCCTATATGCGTAGGCAAACCAATACTATTAATTACGGCACCCATTTGCCTTTGGCTCAAGGTATAAAATTTAATTTTTAAATAGTCGTTGTATTGAACTTCCTATTAACTTCTAATCAAATAGCTAATTAGTGGTATAATACTGAAAAATAGTTGGTAAAATCTTCTGTAATATAATACAGCATTGAATTAGAAAGAAGTTTAGTGAAAGTCGTTTCACTAAACTTTTT
>JAYVNQ010000134.1:0-15242 GCA_043758365.1 Chitinophagales bacterium | reverse complement strand
CTATGGTTGAACGTGTTACCATTGGTGGTGTCTATTACTCTGCCATCACCCATTTGCCAATACCAATTCTTTAAATTACCCACATTGGCTTTGCTCGTGTCCGTAAATGCTACTGGCCTTGTCTCGCAATAAAAACTTGCAGCATACTTAAATCCTGCAATCGGTAAGGGATTGACAACTGTGGTTTGAGTAGATGTATCGCTAAGGCAACCTGCATTATTTACAACAAACAAACTGATAGTGTAAGTATTGGCAGTTCCGTATTTTTTTACAGGATTTTGTAACGTGTCTTTTGTGCCATCCCCAAAAGCCCAGTTCCATTTTACAACAGGCTGGTTATTGTTGGCACTTTCATCTTTAAAACGCAAGGAATCTGACAAGCAGCCATCAAACAAAAAAGAAAATTTAGCAGTAGGCTTCGCAAACACTTTTACTGTGTAACTAACTTGTAAAGCATTGTTACAACCATTACTATCTGACACATTTGTTAGTGTATAAATGGTGGTTAGAATTGGTGCAACCGTAAAGCTATAAGGCGATGTGAGAATATTATTTACCGTAGTCGTATCAACCCCATTGTTATAAGTTAGTTGCCAAGGTGCTTTACCAGTTAATGTAACCGAAAGAGTTTTACTATTGCCACTACACAATGTATCGCCACCGCTAAAAGCCACTGTAGGTAAAGGATTTATAGTAATTGTAACAGAATCATGTGTGGTTTTTGAATAGCCATTTGAAGTACAGGCCGTACCATCAGTAACATTTGTAATAGCATAGGTTGTGGTAGTTTTTGGGGTAACCAAAAGGCTGTACGGGTTGGTAGTTATCTGCTTAATGGTATCAGATTTACTGCCATTATTATAAATAAATGCCCAAGGTGCTTTACCTGTAAATGTTACGGTTAATTGCTTAGTGCTGCCATAGCAAATCGTATCATTGGCACTAAATTGTGCAGATGGTTTTGGGTAAACAGTTATCAATAAACTATCGGTAAAATTGCCACAGCCCTGCACATTGGCAGTAACCTTATAAAAACCAGAATTACTAGGTAATGCTTGCTGAATGACGGGATTATAAATATTACTAGTAAAATTATTGGGACCTGACCAATCATAAGTTGTGTTGGCAATTAAACTGGCTTGTAGTTGTATATTGCCATTATAACAAATAGTATTTAAAGCAACGGGAGTTAAGCTCGCAATACCATAATTAGAAAAATAACCGAGCCTTAAACCTGTACCAGAACCACCATTTAAAAACCCTAAATGAAATAAACCCGATGAATTACTTACCTGCGTTGCAACACCTGCAGGTATTAGGGTATTGAGTAATGGCAGATTGGTAGAAGAAATTCTTGCAGCTTGCCAAACACCATTTGTACCTGCCACTGGCGAAAATAAATTGCTGGTCATGATGCCTGTATTTCCATTTAAACTGAAGCTATTTATATCGGTGGTTTTACATAAAATATTTAGATAAAATGTCTCGCTGGTAGAACGCACAAACGATACGGTTGACGAACCCGTACACTTAATATTTGGCAACGATGTAGCTGCAACTTCTTGCCCAATGCCAGTAAACTGTAACACGTAAACTGGGTTACTAGTAGTAATATAAGCTGTGGGATTTGCCAAAATACCTTCGTAAGATTGGCCACGGTTAATGGTTGCTTTAGGTGCGCCATCAACTGAAACAACAGTATTATCTGCGATGGCCCAAACGTAGAAAAAATCTTGGTTTGTAAAACCCACATAATTTAATGCGCCTCTAATAATAATAAACTCACTTCCTGTATTTTCCTCTGGTACAATTTGGTCGCCAATCAAATCGTAGTTACTTCCTAGCAACACAGAATCGTCGTAAATGGTAACGCACACGGGCTTTGTAGCTTTTAAAGATGAGCCGCCCAAATGGGCAGAAGCCAACGTACTTGCAGCAATTACGGCATAAGATTGTCCTCGGTTTAAAGTGATAATAAACGGTACACCAATGGCATGACCTACTGAATCTGGCTGAGTCAATATTATCGTAATATCAGTATTATCTTCAGTTGCCACAATTGCAAAACCACTGTGTGCAGGGGGCGTTAAAGGTGTTTTATTACTAAATCTTGTTTGTGAAGGGATTAAAAATGATAGTCCCATTCCTATCCTTCCTTTTAGAGGAAAAATCTCTGGATTTTTTGTTGCCCCAGCTTCATAGTAAGCAGAAATGTTAGCGGTTGCCGTAATTTTTATACCATAATTTTTAACGCTATTACCGGGCTTATTTTCTATTAAATCTATTTGATTTGTAACATCAATAGTAGTGGCAGAATTGTTATTTAAGGATATGGTATATGGAACAAAGTTGGGGTTAGCTGGTTGCGAAATAACTATATCTGCTGGCTGAGAATAAGTTGCCATCCTAAACACAATTGGTTTGTTTTCGTGCCCTGGCGTAATGGCTGGTGCCGCAAACCAAAATGAAGTATCAACCTGCGCAGTAACTTTATTGCAACAAAAAAAAGCAATAATACCAATGATAAATAGCTTGCAATACGTCATATAAATTAGCACTAATGAATTAATGTTACAATAATGCCTACAATGAAATTAATATCTTTTACCCATCTACTAAAAAGGCATTTGAAAATGGCTTAATTAAGAAGTGGTTAAACCAAAAATATCCTTTGTAAAAAAATGTAATTTTTTAATTAGAATTTTACAAAAATCCAAAGGTTTCCTTAAACAAAATCGTCTTATACCAAAACGGGTCAAATTATTTTGAACGAACAGATGCTTATAAAAGACCTGCAGCAGGGGGTTCAACAGGCTTTCAGCCAATTGGTTGAGTCCTATCAGCACATGGTATTTAATGTGGCATTAGGTATTATTCAGCAGCATGAAGAAGCAGAAGATATAGCACAGGAGGTATTTTTACAGGTTCATCAATCAGTTAAAGATTTTAAGGGAGAGGCAAAATTATCTACTTGGTTGTACCGCATTACTATAACAAAATCGTTGGATTGGCAAAGGCGTAAAAACCGCAAAAAAAGGTTTGGTGTTGTACAAAATTTATTTGGACTAAATAATGAGGTAATTTATGAAGCACCTGAGTTTTACCACCCTGGTGTTGCTATGGAAAATAAAGAAAATGCGGCTACACTTTTTAAAGCAATTAATGTTTTGCCCGATAATCAAAAGATAGCTTTTACGCTAAATAAGGTAGAAGGTTTAAGCTATCAAGATGTGGCAGATGTGATGAATGTTACCGTGGCTTCGGTAGAGGCATATTTACATAGAGCAAAAGAAAATTTACGTAAAAGCTTATACAACTATTATTATAGTAACACAAAATAAAAAGCAATGGATACAGATAATTTAAGTAATAAAATAGCTACAACATTGCATAGCATTGATACTATTTCTCGGGCAGAAGCACCACCCTTTTTTTATACAAGACTGCTAGCAAAACTAAACAAGCAACCAAACCCAACATTGTGGCAACAATTGTTGGCAATAGCTGCAAAACCAGCTTTCTCTGCAATGGCATTATCACTTTTCTTAGTGTTAAATATTACAGCCATAACAGTTGTTGTAAATGATAAAAAGCAGTCAGCTATTACAGCTACAAGCCCCACACTACAAGGTTTTGCACAAGAATATAATTTTTCTACATCGGCTAATTATGCCGATAAAATAGCTACACGATGAATTACTTTAACAATAATAAATGGTGGGTAATTGTAGTGGCTCTGCTACTCGTTTTAAATACCATCACATTAACTATTTTTTGGGTTGAACGAAAAGCAAATAATACCCAATTACCTCCTCCTGAAAAAAGGAATGGCGCAAGAGATTATCTAATAAAAGAATTGGTATTGGATAGCATGCAACGCTTACAGTATGATGAATTGATACGCCAACATCATCAACGCATCAATGAAATACGCTTACACGTTCGGGATGCTAAAGATTCATTTTTTGCTTTAATAAGCGATAACACCATAGCCGAAAGCATTGTTGTTAAAGCATCCTTGCATGCCGCAGAAGTAGCACAACAAATGGAAATGCAAACATTTAATCATTTTAAAAGCATCAGGACAATTTGCAATGCACAGCAACAAAAAAAGTTTGACAGTATTATAAAAAATGCAGTAAAAATGATGGGACCAAATCAACAACGCCCACAAAGGCCACCTCCCCAAGATGGCGAACTAAGAAGACCGCCCCCAAAAGATGGACAAGAACCGCCCCCAAATGGTGAACAACCACCAAAAGATTAATTTAATAATACCAAAGGCTATTGTTTATTAAAGCATCATATTACATGGCAAGAAATACAACACAAATAATCAATCCTAAGACGCAAAACTTATAACTTGAAATACATAACCAACCTATCATTAAGTTCGATTATTTTAACCGCCATTAGTTTTATTGCGTTTAAAAAAATTGATAGCATAACTGCTACAACTACTACCAATACCGCATTACCAGCTATTTTTAGTAAATTCAATAGTTCGGTTACAATTTCTGTTTCAGGTAATTATGTGGTGCTTACTACTAACAATATTCCTGACCATAAAAGCCCATATTTTGCTACTACCGATAGCCGATATGAAGCCTATAATGGCACTAATACAGCTTACAGAAAAAACCCAAATAATATTGTGGCTCAGAATATAACTTTCAAAATCCCAATTAACCCAACGGTTGCAAACAGACATGCATCAACACCAATGGGACCAATGGAAATATCTGTAAACGGCATTATGATTTTTAACCAATACGCAGCAGGAGGTTCTCCATTAGCTAGAGAAATTAATAGTTTTGACCAATATAATGGACACCCACAAATGAGTGGACAGTACCACTACCACGTAGAACCTACTTACATTACAGCGGCAAAAGGTAAAAGTGCATTAATAGGCTTTTTGTTAGATGGCTTTCCTGTGTATGGGCCTCTTGAAAATGGCAAAACACTTACCAGCTCAAACCCTACATTAGATGTTTATCATGGCCATACAAGTGCCACAGAAGATTATCCAAATGGGATTTACCACTACCATATTACTGCCGATGCACCCTTTATAAATGGCAATGGATTTTATGGTACAGCGGGTACAGTTACCCAATAAGAATTTCAACCCTTAACCCTAAAGAGCAACCTTAAATTTGAGGTTGCTTTTTTTATGTTACCAGCTTTTATTTTTCAATTAAACTTCGTTGCGTCGCACACTGCGGCGGTTAGATTATTTATTGAACTCCAGTTTCTAGTGCAACATTCGCTAGTCTATATTTAGCCCTTAGTATTAATGCGTTACCCCATAAAAAAATCGTTCAACTGCATAAATAGATAATTGGCCAGCAGGGCCATTCAAATTATATTCACAACCGTGCGTTGCCCAAGGAAAAGTCACCAATATATTTTTCACTTTGTTACTATCAAGCTTTGCCTTTAGTCTGGGGCTTTGCTCGTACCAAACGTGTGCATCGTTCATGCCATGTAATAATATTGTTGGGACTGTTTGTTGGGTCACATGCATCATTGCAGATTCTGCTAAATATCTTTCTGGAACTTCGGTTGGGCTGCCGCCTAAAAAATCTCTTTGCACCAATCTCGAATCCATTATCGCCATATTATCTGGATGATCGTAAGACCAAAACATATCAGTCGGTCCATAAAATGCAGCCACCCCTTTTACACCACTTTCATTACCTGTGTAAGCCATGGTAAGCACTATTTGTGCGCCTGCACTTCTGCCCATTAAAACAAAATTGGTAGTATCTATTTTTAGTTCTAAAGCATGTTGTCTTAGCCAAGTAAAAGCAGCATGTACATCATCTTGCGGTGCGGGGCTATGAAACTTTGGGGCCAACCTATAATTAACTGTTGCTACTTGATAACCAGCATTTGCATAGTAATTGTTCACCGCAGCTATCTCACTATTGTCACCTCTTTTCCAAGAACCACCGTGCACCACCACCAAACAAGGTCTTATACCTGCAACAGCTGATGGTGTAAAATTAAGTGTTAAATCAACCCCATCATGTAGTGCAAAATGATAGGATGTAAAAGGAATTTTAACGGTGCCATTACCTGTAAACATTTGCAAAAAACTAAACGGGTGTTGTTGATGAAACCCTTTAATAGTAATGGCTGTATCGCCAAACGTTGCAGCTAAATCTTTATCCACAATATTACCAGCTTTGTAGGCACGAAAAATGGGTGACGTAAAAATTAAGAACGTAATAGTTGCAATTGCAAGGCAAGCAAGTCGCCATTTTTTTGCAAAATAACTCCACACTATCATTGCCAACGTAGCCAACATAAATACCCACGGAAACTCAGGCACGGCAATACCAACATACCAAGTTTCTTTACTTGGCACAGGAAAAAAGTTTACAAGCGAAGCGGTGAACAATAATAACAGTAATATTAAACGTACAATTTGCATATTTTTTATTTGTAGATACGTGATAAATATTCCAAGGGTTTAACCCTAAGTTATTAGTAAATCTAAACCTTACATCATTGTAAAATGGTGTTCACATAATATTATTATCAATTCGCCCAACTTCTTAGTAAATGTTTTGTTCTGCATAGCAAGTTGTATTACTTTTAACGGCGTTGAAAAACGGGTCAGCAGTTGCAGTGTGCGACGCAACGAATGCTTAATAGAAATACAAAAGCCGACTAACAAAAATCTTTACTCGCTATAAAAAATAACCAACAACTATGGGTGTATTCAAGGACAGTTTTAAGGAAAAAGCCGACTTATCCAATTTAGAAATAAAAGATATTTTAAAGGAACATGGTGCCAAAAAAATTGGCGAAGTAACATTGGCACAAGCATACCAAGGCATGCGTGGCATTACAGGATTGGTTACCGAAACTAGTTTGTTAGATGCGCAAGAAGGTATTCGCTTTAGAGGTTACACCATTCCGGAATTACAAGAAAAATTACCAAAAGCACCAGGTGGCGGCGAACCATTACCCGAAGGTTTATTTCACTTAATGTTAATTGGTGAATTGCCGACAGAGGAAGAAGTACACCATGTTACAAACGTTTGGCAACGTAGAAGCCATGTGCCAACGCATGTGTTTAAAGCTATTGATGCGTTGCCATTAACGGCTCACCCAATGACGATGTATGTGGTTGGTGTGATGGCTTTACAAACCGAAAGTAATTTTGCAAAAGAGTACGCCAAGGGTATTAATAAAAAGGATTATTGGAGTTCTATTTACGATGACTCGATGGATTTGATTGCTCGTTTGCCTCGCATTGCTGCATACATTTATCGTAGAAAGTATAAGAACAAAGAATATATAGAACCAAATGGCTTGCTGGATTGGGCTGGCAATTTAGCCCACATGATGGGTTTTGAAGATGAGAGTTTTAAGGAATTGATGCGTTTGTACATGACCATTCATGCTGACCATGAAGGGGGTAATGTATCTGCACACACCACACACTTGGTTGGCAGTGCATTGAGCGACCCCTATTTAAGTTACGCTGCTGGTATGAATGGTTTGGCTGGGCCTTTACACGGCCTTGCAAATCAAGAGGTAATTAAATGGATTTTTGAAATGCAAGAAGAGCTTGGTACGGACGCACCTACTAAAGAGCAAATTGCTGAGTACGTACAAAAAACATTAACCAGTGGTAAAGTGGTGCCAGGTTATGGCCATGCCGTGCTTCGTAAAACTGACCCTCGCTTTACTGCACAAATGGAATTTGGTAAAAAACATATGCCCGATGATAAATTGGTAAATACTGTTTGGAATATTTATGAAACAGTACCACCTATTTTACAATCGTTAGGAAAAATTAAAAACCCTTGGCCAAATGTAGATGCTCATAGCGGTGCATTGTTGGTACACTATGGTCTGGTAGAATATGAATTTTACACCGTATTATTTGCAGTAAGCCGTTCATTAGGTGTGTTGGCAAGTTTGTGTTGGGACAGAGCTTTAGGGTTTGCATTAGAGCGACCAAAAAGCATAACTACCGAAGCTGTGAAAAACTGGATTGACGGTAAAGGTGAGATTTGGGATTAATTAGTCTGAATCTTGATTTTGAAGTTATTACATGGATTTGTGTGATTATAAAAACAGCCTCGAGAAATTCTCAGGGCTGTTTTGTTTTAGTGAGAGTGACTAACAAATAGAGCCGCACAAAATGTGCGGCTCTATTTTATTTATCCAATAAATCTGAATAATTCTAAAAACCTAGGTTCAGACAACTATTCTGGCACTACCAATTTATTATTTGTTCTGTTCACATCTGCCATACGTTGTGTTGGGTCTATTTCAATACTTTTTAAATCTTTAATGCTTTTGGTAGTAGTAAAATTATAATCTGGGTGCGTCCATTTCCATTCGGAATGTATGGTTCTAGGTATGGTATTTTCTACAGGTTTTTCGCCAAACATTAAGCTATTTGGTATATAATGTAACTCTTGGCTACCATCTTTAAAAGTCAACAATACATCTACTGGCATTGGCATTTTACCAACACGTTTTAGGCTTATTTGTGTTTTATTATCTACCACATCAATATTGCCAACAGCGTAGTCAATCGTTTTTGTACTATTAATCCAATATTCTTTATACCACTGCAATTGAATACAACTTACTTTTTCTGCCACACGTATAAAATCATTGGCATTAGGATGTTTGAATTTCCATTCGTTGTAATAAGCTAATAAAATTTTATCTCTCACATCATCACCAACTATATAACCTAGCTGACCTAAAAACGTAGCACCTTTACTATAGGCATCATTACCATAGGCATAATTAGTATTGTAATGGTCAGCATGTGTGCTCATTGGTTCTTCGTAAGGGCTTTTGGCAAGACCAAAATAACCAGTATAACTAGGTGCTTGTACTTTTGGCAATTGAGTATTGTTACGCTCTACAATTTTAGCCACACCAGCTTTTGCACCAGCACTTAAGTAAGGGGATTGTGCTGCCCAAGTTGCATAATAATAATCTGACACTTCACTTTCGGCAAAACTGGTAAATCCTTCATCCATCCAAGCAAATAAGCTTTCGTTAGTGCCTAAAATATGTTGATACCAACTATGCATCCACTCATGAAAAACCGTACCTAAACTTGGCCCTTTAAGCAGCGTAGCCATGGCGTATTCCATACCACCATCTCCACCTTGTATAAAAGAATATTGTGGGTAAGGATATTTGCCGAATTTTTTTTCCATAAAAGGCAAGGCTTTTTCAGCAGCCCATAGCACATTATTCCAAGCACTATCAGCTGCTAAATCTTTGGCTTTATAAAATACATGCAGCGTTAAATCTGGTCGAACTTTTTTGCTTATATGTTTAAACTGAGGGTCAGCAGCCCAAACAAAATCGTGGATATTTTCACCCTTAAAATTCCAAGTTAAAGTGCTACCATTTAGTGCAGGCACTTTTACACCAGCCGCTTCAAAACCATAACCAATAGCGTTGGCATTTTGCAAAATCCCCGAAGCAGCTACCATATAATTTTTATCAATATTAATGGTTACATCATAATCTCCCCACACACCATAAAACTCACGGGCAATGTATGGGTTCGCATTCCAACCTTGGTAATCGTACTCAGCAATTTTTGGATACCACTGGCTCATGCTGTAACGTACACCTTCTGCATTATCACGACCACTTCTACGAACCTGTAAAGGTACTTGTGCTTCAAAAAAAACGTCAAGTACCGTTTTACTTTTTGGTAGCAAAGCCTTTGCCAGTTTCACTTCTAAAATAGTTTCGTGTTCAATCAGCTTTTGCTCTACACCATTAATTTTTATACTCTTAACAAGTTGGTAGCCAATTTCAGCATCGGTCAATTTACTAATACGGTCTTTCACACGGTCATCCCAATCGTACTGATCTTCGCCTTTTTTGTTTTTACCTAAATAGGTTTTGCCTAGCTCACGGCTGCGAACATCCATGCTACTATTTGGCTGAAAAGCATTCCAATATAAATGGATAAATAGCCTATTTAAAGTGTCGGGCGAATTGTTGGTGTATTCCATTTTTTCGGTACCATTAAATTGATTGGTTGACACATCCATTTGCACGTCTATATTGTATTTGATGCGTTGTTGCCAACGGTCGCTTTGGGCAAAAGAAAAGAATGAAAAATGAAAGGTGAAAAGTGAAAGCACTAAAAGTTTTTTTCTCATGTTGTAGAATTTTATGTTACCAGCTTTTGTTTAATAATTGTGCTTACGTTGCGTCGCACACTGAAACGTTTATAACGTTCTTGGGCTTTTACCACAGAAGCTCAAAATAAGGCAAAGGGTAAATATCTTCAAATAAAAAATACCGATTACCTAAAATTGATTAACGGTTAGCCAATAAAAAATCATCCGATTAAATCTGATGGCTAAAACTTTTATTCAACTACGTTTTACAGTATTGTAGTGTCTAAATAAACGTATCAAAATTATAACCCACCAAGTACAATCACTATTTCGCCTTTAACTGTTCTGGCTTTAAAATGAGCAGCCACTTCTTGCAATGTTCCCCGTTTATTTTCCTCAAATAATTTGGTTAATTCTCTTGTAACGCAGCATTGCCTTTCCAAGCCAAAATATATTGCAAACTCTTCTAAAGATTTTACCAAACGCATAGGGCTTTCATAAATAATAATGGTTCTTTCTTCTAAAGCCAAATGTTTCAACTTTGTTTGACGACCTTTTTTTAGAGGTAAAAATCCTTCAAAAACAAAACTATTTGTAGGCAGTCCACTGTTTACCAGGGCGGGTACAAAAGCGGTAGCCCCGGGCAGGCATTCAACCTTAATGTCGTTCTTAATACATTCACGAACTAATAAAAAAGCAGGGTCGCTTATGGCAGGCGTTCCAGCATCGGTAATTAACGCAAATACTTTACCAGCTTGCATTTGCGTAACTAAATGAGCCGCTATTTTATGCTCATTATGTTGGTGATAAGGCGATAAAGGTTTTTTTATGCTGTAGTGGTTCAATAACCGGGAAGACGTTCTTGTATCCTCGCATAAAATTACATCTACACTTTGCAAAATTTCTACTGCACGAAAGGTGATGTCTTTTAAATTACCTAAAGGTGTGGGAACGAGATATAAGCCCCTTAAATTATCCAAAGTGGAACTTTTTGGAGCATCATTTAGTCGCGGTACAATATTGTCTTTTATAGCCATTAGCTTTATTGCTAAAAAAGTTTCCCTTTAGGGATTAAGGGTTTCAATTTCGAAATATTCCATTACTGCATTGGCTAGTAATTTTTTGCTAGCTAATTCTGCAACGGCTTTAGCCGCTTCTTCGCTATCAGCTTCAATTTGTAGCGTAATATGTTTGCCAACACGCACATCTTGAATGTTTGTTAAACCCAAATTTGACAAGCCGCTTAACACAGCTTTACCTTGTGGATCTAACAAGTTTTTTAAAGGCATCACCTTAATTTGGATATTATAAATCATGTTGTTGAAGATTTGTAAAATAATGATACGATAACGTAGGTTGCAAATGTAATTGGTACAGCCATCCATTTAAAAAATATTGCAGCAGCCAATGCTACGCCTGCTATAATTATAAACGGCATAAGGCTTTTAATACTTACATTTTTAAACTTCATGGCCAACATTGGCAAGGTTGAAATCATTAAATAGCTGACTGCAAAAATTAGTAAATACCAGAACCATTTATTGGCCAATAAATCGACAATCCAGGCTTGAGTACTGTACCAATAAATTAACGGAAACGCAGCAACCAAAAGCCCTGCAGCAGGTATAGGTACCCCCTTAAACCCATAAGATTGTTCTGTATCAATATTGAATCTTGCCAACCGATAAGCACCAGCACAAGGCAACAAAAAGGCTGGCATTAACCATATTGTATTGATATCTAACCCATTAGGTTGTTGTGCAAAACTGAGGCGTAAAAACTGGTAAATAATCATGCTTGGTGCCACACCAAAACTTACCACATCGGCCAAACTATCTAACTGTTTACCGAGCTCTGACGGAACTTTTAGCAGCCTTGCTACAAAGCCATCAAAAAAATCTACCACAGCTGCAATAGCAATAAACACGCTTGCCATCACTATTTTTTCTGGTATAATTACTAAACCATTGTCGGTAGAAATAGTAAGTCCGTTTTGCATCGCTGCAATAATAGCCAGACAGCCAAAAAACAGGTTAAGCAGGGTAAATATGTTGGGGATCTGTTTTATCATAGTTTGCAATTTGGTAAATGTGCTGATGTGCAAATGATGATGGAATTTTCATTTGTATGTTTTCGAACTGGCACTTTATTTCATTAGTTGCTCAATTTGTTCTACCGTGATTGGAATGTTTTTCATCAAGTCGATATTGCCTGATTTAGTAATCCAAAAATTGTTTTCAATACGAATACCCATTTGTTCTTGCTCAATATAAATGCCCGGCTCAACGGTAAACACCATCCCTGCTTTTATAGGCTCCGTTCTGGTACCTAAATCATGCACATCAATGCCCAAATGGTGCGAGATACCATGATATAAATATTTTCTGTAAGCCAGATTATCCTTGTCCTCATTCTTCACGTCAGCTTTAGTAAGCAAGCCTATTTTTACAAATTGTTTGGTGGCCTCCTCCCCTACTTTATCGGTATAATCCAATACAGAAATGCCCGGTTTCAAAATACCTTTTGCGTAATTGTGTAAATGCAAACAAGCATTGTATACTTCTTTTTGGCGCTTGCTAAACTTGCCATTTACAGGAATTGTACGCGTTAAATCTGCACAGTAACCACCATATTCAGCACCAAAATCCATTAGTAACAACTCGCCGTCCTTACACTTTTGGTTGTTGCTTACATAATGCAAAGTTCTTGCCCTATCGCCACTGGCAATGATGCTGCCGTAGGCTTCACCAGTTGCACGGTTGCGTAAAAACTCATGATAAATTTCTGCTTCAATTTCGTACTCCATTACGCCCGGTTTTACGAAGCGGCAAACACGTTCAAATGTTTTTTGGGTAATATCAATCGCTGTTTGCAGCACTTCTATTTCTTCCTTTGTTTTAATGCCACGCAAGGCTTTCATTAGCTTGGCTGCACGTAAATAATTGTGCAATGGATAGCGACATTTCATTTCATCTATAAAACGGTAATCACGGCTGCGAACGAGGCTTGCTTTCCTATCATTCTCATTACTATCTAAATAAATATTATCTGCTAAATGCACCCAAGTTTGCAGCAATGCATCAATACTATCAACCCATACAATGGTTTTAATACCCGAAATTACGGTGGCTTCATTGGCTCTTAATCTTTTACCATCCCACTTTTCTTTTAGTTCATTTGGGCGAACCAATACTAAAACTTCACGGTATTTTTCATCGTAGCAATCGGGGTATAATATCACCATGCTATCTTCTTGTTCTACACTAGTTAGCCAATACAAATCGCTATTTTGTTTAAACCGATGAATGGCATCACCATTACTAGGAAACTCATCGTTACTTACAAAAATAGCAATGCTATTAGGCTGCATTTCTTTAGCAAAACGTTTGCGGTTATTGATGAAAATATTAGGATTAAGTGGTAGATATTTCATGTGTGTAAATTGAGGTTGCAATATAGACTAATGATTAAAATCATTTTTTTGATATTGAAAATCTGTTGTTAATCTTAACCTATTCGTAAATAAAAAGTTGCAAATGATGGTTCAATTGCAACTTTTAAAATTAGTAAAGTATTAAGCTAGGAATTTTTAAATTAATTCAACTTTATCCATCACATCACCGCCTTTTAGCTGGTCAATAATTTCAACACCTTCAATTACTTTTCCAAAGCAAGTATGCACACCATCTAAATGGGCAGTGCCAGCACGATTGTGGCAAATGAAAAATTGAGAGCCGCCTGTGTCTTTACCACGGTGTGCCATCGACATTACGCCACGGTCGTGATATTGTTTGTTACCGTTTGTTTCGCATGCAATAGAGTACCCTGGCCCACCAGTTCCTGTACCATTTGGGCAGCCAGCTTGCACCATAAAATTGGGTATCACTCTGTGAAATGTAAGCCCATTGTAAAACCCTTGATTAATTAATTTTTTAAAATTCTCAACAGCAACTGGTGCTGCATCGTCGTACAATTCAAATGTTATTACACCTTTTGCGGTAGTAATAGTGCCTTTGGTTAATGTTGTTTCGCTCATGTAAATATTAAATTAGCAGACGAAAGTAATGGTTTATGGGTTTGACGTTAATTAAGACTAAAGACTTGTGATATATTGGCTATGCACAAAAAAAGGGCAACTAACCTTTCAGCCGTTGCCCTTTCACAATTCACCATCACCACTTACCCTTCATTTCTAAACACCACTACATTATCAAAAATATCTACTAATACGGGTTTGGTTTTATCAATGGTGCCACCCAATATTTTTTTACTTAACTGATTGATGATTTCTTTTTGTATCAAGCGTTTCAATGGTCTTGCACCAAATTGTGGGTCATAACCATTTTCTGCTAAATAATCCAGTAAATAATCGGTAAAAGTTAATTCAATACCATTTTTTGAAACCAATTGTTTTAGGCTTTCTAACTGAATAGTAATAATGCCTTTAATCTCTTTCTTCATCAATGGTTGAAACATTATTACTTCATCAATCCTATTTAAAAACTCTGGTCTGATGGTTTGCTTTAACAAGTTCACCACTTCAACTTTTGTCTTATCAACCACTTCATCTCTATTAGCTTCTGTTACATTTTCGAATGCATCTTGAATAATGGTGCTACCCATATTGCTGGTCATAATGATGATGGTATTTTTAAAATTCACCACACGACCTTTATTATCTGTCAAACGGCCATCATCTAACACTTGTAACAATACATTGTACACATCGGGATGGGCTTTTTCAATTTCATCTAACAACACCACGCTGTAAGGCTTTCTACGAACTGCCTCTGTTAATTGACCACCTTCTTCGTACCCAACATAACCTGGAGGTGCACCCACCAAACGGCTAACGGTATGCTTCTCTTGGTACTCACTCATGTCAATGCGAGTCATCATATTTTCATCATCAAATAAGTAATCGGCCAACGCTTTTGCAAGCTCTGTTTTACCCACACCTGTTGTACCTAAAAATATAAATGAACCAATCGGTTTTTTGGGGTCTTGTAAGCCTGCACGGCTTCTTCTAATTGCATCTGCAATAGCCGTTATTGCTTCTTCTTGACCAACTACTTTTTTGTGCAATTCATCTTCTAGGTTCAAGAG
>JAYVNQ010000133.1:0-15402 GCA_043758365.1 Chitinophagales bacterium | reverse complement strand
ATTTGAATACGTGCATGTAAGTGAAATGGACAGTTGTGAAACAACTGCTTTAATCCTGATTGACTTTCGATAATTGTTAATCGATTTTTTATTGGCATAACCCTATAACAAATTTATACGAAATTTATTGCGTTAAATGGTGTAATTCCCCCGCCTTAGCATAGCCACAAGCCCCAATATTGGCCCAATAGCTAGAAACATGTAAATATCTTTTACATCAATTTTGTTTGATAAGGCACTTATAAATTGGACACTAATAATAGTAATTGAAAAGCCAATATAATTAACAATTGTTAATGATGTGCCTTTTGATGCTTCTGGTGCTGATTGTGCTACTAAGGTTGAGAATAAGGGCGAATCGGCAATGACTACAAATGCCCAAAAAAACAAAAATATAAGTAGTGCGGCAATCGAATTGTTTAATAAAAATAGTGGTGAAAATAAGCAGCACAAACACGATAACAATAAAGCTACTGTTGCTATTTTTTCTGACTTTAATTTTTGCGAAAGCAAGCCACTACATACACACGCTAAGCTACCAATGGCAATAATAAAAAATGATAACAGGGGTACATTTAAAACTGTATTTGGGAAATGTTTTTTATAGGTTGTTAGCATTACTGGAACAAAAGTCCAGAACGCATAAAGTTCCCACATATGGCCAAAATAACCTAAGGCTACAAGCCGAAATTGCTTGTTTTTAAAACCTTCGAGAAATGCAGTAAAACGTATTTGCTGACCTAGTTTTCTATAAGGCCCATCTGGTACTACTAGAAACAAAATATGCCCACCTAAAAGTGACAATAAAGAGGTTGTATAAATAACATAGTTGAATGGGAATTTAGCTGTAATACTTTTTAATAAATGCGGAAAAGCTGTGCCAAGTACTAAAGCACCTACAAGAAAGCCTAAAGATTTACTAAGTTCTTTTTGATAATAATCGGCCGCTATTTTCATGCCCACTGGATAAATACCTGCCAAGAAAAAGCCAGTTGTAAAACGAAAAAAAAGTAACCAAGTGGTATTGATATTATTAACAATTAGTACAAGATTACAAGCTGCTGCAAGTATGGCACAAACTAAAAAAATTAATGAAGGCGAAAATCTATCAGATATATAAAGTACAGCAAATAATAAAGTGCCAGCAATAAACCCTAATTGAATAGCACTTGTAAGTTGAGCTAAAAAACTTTGGCTAAGATGCAGATTTGAAATTATATCGGGGATAATAGCATTGCCAGCAAACCAAAGTGATGTGCACAAAAATTGAGCAATAACTATTGTTACTAAAACTTTATTCATGGCTGTATAAACATTAAAGGTGTGCTTTTAAACACACCTTTAAATTACGATAAATCGTTGTTATATAAATGATAGGATAAAATTCACAAAATCCCTTAAAGCTAAAGCTTACAAAATCTATCTACCAACACCTGGAACCACTGCTAAGCTTTCGTTACCATCAATACCAACACTTTGTACTGCAAAAAAATAATTGTCTTTACTATATGGTAATTTATATTCTAAATAACTAGTAAAAAACTTTTTTTGCCAAAATGCACTGGTGGTTTCCCGCATTAAAATATAGTAGCCTTTTACCTTGCCTGTTTTTGGTTGTTTCCAATAGAGATAGCTATAATTAGTGAGTTTTTTTACATCAATTTTTACATCTTCTGGCATGGCTGGTGCTTTTGCAAGATTGGCAAGATTAGCCAAATTAATACCCGTGTTTTTGCGTAAATATTCAAAGTCCATAAACTCTGTTAAGTCGCCATATTGAATACCATTCTCTTTTCTTACATCTTGGTGTTGGTGATAATAATTCTCATTCATTTCTGTGAAACGTACGGCAGCATAACCATTTTCAACATAGGGTGTATGATCTCCTCCACGTAAAAAACGATCATTTCTATATACCATTACTACCTCAATATTCTCTACATAACGCTCACCAACTTCTTTTACATAACGAGCTAGTTGGCGTGCTTTACCGTCATTTTCTAACCCAAGCTGACGAATATTCCTAGCAATTCTGCCAGTATCTAAAACCGACAAGCCTTCACTAAAAACACGAATACGTGTATTGTCTATAATATTTGTTTCGCTGGTATTATTGCTGCCCATAATATCGTTGTTCAATACTGCCTCAATATTTACGTTCGCAGCTTTCATTTTATTAGCCATATAAGCAGCACCTAATAAACCTTGTTCCTCACCGCTTACTGTTATAAAAATAATGGTTGCAGGAAAATTGTGTTTGCTCATAATTCTAGCACATTCAATTACTGCTGCAGAGCCGCTACCATCATCGTTTGCACCTGGTGCATCGTTGGTGCTATCCATCACATTCGTCCGCATATTATCCAAATGCCCACTAATTAAAAATATGCGTTTATCGTTAGGGTCAGTGCCTTTTAAAGTAGCTATTACATTGCCCAAAACAATTGGCCTATCAACACGTTTACCATCGGGTTTATAAATAGTAGTATCAATAATTGCAGTTAATCTACCGTTGCTTTGTTTGGCAAAATCGTTGAATTTATTTAACACCCAAATACGTGAAGCACCAATACCACGGTTATTGTTTGATTGATTACTAAGTGTGTTGCGAGTGCCAAAAGCCACCATTTGTTTGATGTATGATTGTAGCGAATCTGCAGATACTTCTTTCACCATTTTATCAATCTCAGTATCTCGGTTTATAATTGTTTGGGCTGATAGATTTGTAACTAAAAAAATGGCTGCTGCCAAAAAGAAATATTTACTCATGGTTATTTGGTTAAGTTTTAAAGATAGGAAGGCGAATGGTTGGCTGCGAATATTTTGGATGAAAGGATACTGGTTTCATACAAAAAAGTGAACTTTGCTAAGCAAACAAAAACTTAATGTTTCATTTACCAATAATAATAATTTCTACTATTTCCAAAATGCTTTTACCCTTGCTGCTGCATTTTGCTGCACACTTAAATAATATAAGTTGTAATCCGCAATGTGGTAATTTTTACCAGTAAAAAATAGGTTACCAAAAAAATGGGGCTTGCTAGTCCATAAAATATTACCTACAACTTTTGCTTCGGCCACTTTAGGTACTAGTTTATTAAAATTAAGTAATACAGAGCCTTTGTTTGTAGCTCTTGCTGCTGTTGGTTGTGAGCTGTCCCAACTTAAAGGATTGGTAACAATAACAGGATGTTCTTTTGCTATATAATCTGGTTTATAGCCTTCCTTAAAAGTTCGCCAACTGCAAACGCAACCTGTTTGATAAGGTGTATTGCAACCTTTAATTGCTGTAAAACAATTCACTTCTACTGGTATGCCAACCAAGTAAGCTGCTACTAATTTGTTTTGTAAAGGGGTGCCATCAAAAAATTCTTTTAGCAAGCGTTTAGCATGAGTGGTGCCTTGACTATGGGAAGCAATAATAATTGGTCTGCCATTGTTGTAGTGTTGTAAATAATAGGTAAAAGCCATTTTAATATCTTGATACGCCAATTCAAAAGCTGCAATGGCTTTGGTAGTATCGATACTGGTAACAGGAAAGTAAGCTTGTAAGTTTGTCTGCCTATAACGTGGCGAAAATATACGGCCAACTTGGTTAAAAATACTTGCTTGATAAAGTATAGTTGAGTAATCGGTTTTAGCATTTAACTCCGCATTATCTACAGGTGCATTTTCACCAAATTCTTTTGCTTTTGAAGTGTAGGTTGTGGGGTGGATAAAAAAAACATCTACAGTACTATCAGCAACACTTTTTACAGTTATTAGTTTAGGCGTACTGTCACTTGGGTTGTGCTTATAGGGATGGGCAGCCCAATAATTTAAGTTGCTATAATCTGGTTTGCCATCATTGCTTTTAAAAGTATAATTACTTACAAAGCGTTGGTATTTATAGCTACAACTCATCAACATAACCATCACAAAAAAACAAAAAAATAAGTACTTCATCTTAAAAGATATAATTGTGATTTTAATAATTGAAATGAAAATAATGATTAGTAGATAGCAAAAATCATTTTCATTATTTCGATCATTTAAATCTGTGGTAAAAATCATTTTAATCAACAATACTTTTGTATTTTTAACGATTAAATTGAAATATTATGTCGATACCTGTCGTTGATTTATCTGACTTTTTAAGTGGTGATGAAAACCGTAAAAATGCCTTTGTACAAGCATTGGGCAAAGCTTATGAAACGGTTGGTTTTGTAGCCGTAAAAAACCATGGGATTCCTGACCATTTAATTGGCGAACTGTACGAATATGTGCAACAATTTTTCTCGCTACCGCTAGATAAAAAAATAGCTTACGAAGTGCCAGGTTTGGCAGGGCAACGTGGCTATACAAGTTTTGGCCGTGAACATGCAAAAGGCTCTGAAGCTCCTGATTTAAAAGAGTTTTTTCAGTTTGGGCAAATGGTGGTTGATGCAGATCCTATAAAAGAAGAGTACCCTGATAATGTGCAAGTTGACCAGCTGAAAAAGTTCAATCCAACATTAGAGGAAGCATACCGCAACTACGAAATAAGTGGTAGGGCTTTGTTGCAAGCCATTGCCTTGTATTTAGGGTTAGATGAACATTATTTTGATAACCATATTTACAATGGTAATTCTATTTTGCGATGCATACATTACCCACCAATAACGGTAGAACCAAAGAGTGCTATTAGGGCTGAACAACATGAGGATATTAACCTAATAACATTGCTAGTTGGTGCATCTGCTGATGGGTTAGAAATTTTATCTAAACAAGGCGATTGGGTGGCTGTAACTGCATTGCCAGAACAGATAGTTGTAAACGTTGGCGACATGCTACAACGGCTTACTAACAACAAATTAAAAAGCACTACACATCGTGTTGTAAATCCTAAACGTGAGCATTGGCATACGTCACGATTTTCAATGCCTTTCTTCTTACATCCACGAAGCGAAATGGATTTGGCTTGCTTAGAAAGTTGTATAGATGATACTCATCCCAAAGTATATGAAGATGCAACAGCTGGGGAGTATTTAGATGAAAGATTAAGAGAAATTGGATTGAAGAAATAGCGAGTAATATAGCATATTTTAAAAGAGAGGAACGATGATAATTGTTTCTCTCTTTTTTGTTTAGGATAAATTTAACCTATAAAGAAATTACAGGGTCATTAAGGAATGAATTATGGTAAATAAATCAATAAAACCATCACTTTTTAAAATGAGAGAAGGCCAACAAGACTGCCGACCCTCTTACTTACTAACCCATTAAATTCTACTGCTAAGGTATTAAAATGAGTGGGATGTGCAAATTATTTTTTCATCAACTTGAAATTATTTTCATTTATCACAGGTATTACACGAATTAAAGTATAAAAAAATTGTTTATGTAGTATTTTGTAATTTCAAATCAATTTTTTAATTAAAATGAGTATAAAATTCAAGTTTTTTCAATAAAAGTTCACACAAAATTAACAGTTTTAAAATTTTTTCCGCATTTTACACGCTTCGTTGTTTATACATCGAATTTATTGCAGATTTCTAAACTAAAAAACAATTAAATGAGAAAAAAACTCTACCTCGGTTTCTGTGCTTTAGTGTTTCTTACACTATCATCTTTAGCACAAACAGTAACCGTAACAGGAAAGATTACGGATGACAAAGGCTTACCTGTTGAAGGTGCTTCGGTTTTAGAAAAAGGAGCAAAAACTGTTACAACTTCAAAAGCAGATGGTACGTTTTCTATTAAAGTAAAAAATGCACAATCTACATTACTAGTTTCTGCTATTGGATACGAAACACAACAGGCTTTAGCAAAAGCTAATCTTACATTTCAATTGGCTACTGATGCCAAATCTCTAAATGAAGTGGTGGTTACTGGTTACCAAACACTGCAAAAGAAGCAAGTGGCTGGTGCTGTGGCTGTTGTAAAAAATGAAACTATTAAAAATGTACCAATTGGCTCTTTTGATCAAATTTTACAAGGGCAAGCTAGCGGTTTGTTAGTACAAAGTAATTCTGGCCAACCTGGTGCAGCTGCCTCGGTAGTTATACGTGGTAAAGGTTCTGTTACTGGCACTACTGATCCTCTGTACATATTAGATGGTATTCAAATTACGGCTAGTAATTTTGCCTCATTAAACCCTTCTGATTTTGAAACAGTTACAGTTTTAAAAGATGCGTCTACAACAGCTATTTATGGCTCAAGAGGTGCTAATGGGGTGATTGTAATTACTTCAAAAAAAGGTAAAGCCGGTAAAACTAGATTTGACTATAATGGTCAATATGGACAATCTTATTTCCCTCAAAATAAGTTGGTATTAATGAATACCAATGAAAAGCTAGATTATGAAATAGCAAGAGGTAACCCCTACGGCTGGACAGCTACTGATTTAGATAGTTTGCGTAAAATAAATACTGTTTGGCAGGATTTATTAACTAGAACAGGTATTACGAATAGCCATCAAATAAGTGCTAGTGGTGGTAACGAGAAAACAGTTTTTTATGCGTCTGGTTCTATTTTTAATCAAACAGGTACAGTACAAAAAACAGAACTTAAACGCTATACTGGCCGTGTAAATGTTGAACACACAAATAACAACTTGAAATTCGGTGTTAATTTATCTGGTGGTTGGAGTGATAATAGCAACACGTCAGAAGCAAATACAGGCATTTACACACCATTGAATGCCATTCGTTGGGGCAATCCTTACGAAAGACCATATTTGCCTAATGGCAAATACCAGCAATTTGTATCTGGTCAGCCAAATCCAATTCAAGAGTTAAACGAGCAAGATAGAGGCTATAAAGAGTTAAAAGTAGTATCTAACGTCTTTGTAGAAGTTAAAATACCAGCAGTTGCTGGCTTATCAGCAAGAACGAATTGGGGTGTGGATTATACTAACCAAGATGCAACTACGCTTTTCACAAGATTTGGCAACTCTGGTTTAATTCAACAAGGCGGCAATGGTTCTTACTCAAGATCTTCTTTTATCAACTCGCGTTTTACCGGAACCACATCTTTAAATTATGCTAAAACCATTGGCAATCATGGATTTTCCGTGGGTGTTTACAATGAATATATTTTAAATAAGGCTAGTAGTTTTGGTTACACGGGTTATGGTCTTACTGGTAATTTTCAAAATGGTGCTGGCATTACAGGTGGTTCTGCTACTAATGGTTACATACCTTCAGTTAACGAGAATAAAATACAGAACTCTTTAATTTCTTATTTCTCTACTGTTTCATATAGTTTTAAAAATAGGTATTTCTTAAATGGTAGTTATAGAAGAGATGGCTCTTCAAGATTTGGTGCAAATAATAAATATGCTAATTTTTATACGGTTGGTGCAGCTTACGCTTTATCTGATGAGCTGTTTATGCAAAAAATAAAGTTCTTAAGCAATTTGAAACTTAGAGCATCTTATGGTACTGTTGGAAACCAAGAAGGTATAGGCAGTTTCGCATCACGAGAATTATTTGTAAATAGAGTGTACGATGGGATTAGTGGCCCGGGTTTATCTCAACTACCAAACCCAGATTTACGATGGGAAGAGAAACAAAAATTTAATGTTGGAATTGATTTGGGGCTGTTTAAAAATAGAGTGACTGCAATAGTTGATTTTTATAGCGAAAGAACAAATCAATTG
Source organism: Chitinophagales bacterium (assembly GCA_043758365.1). Lineage (GTDB taxonomy): Bacteria > Bacteroidota > Bacteroidia > Chitinophagales > Chitinophagaceae > Parasediminibacterium. The sequence goes on along the minus strand of JAYVNQ010000133.1, from coordinate 7,781 downwards.
TTCCTAAATAGTCAATTGTCGCGTACAACAGGCTTTACATCTTTAAACACAAATATTGGACAAATTCGTAATAAAGGTTTTGAATTTACTTTGATTACTGAGAATATTAAAACAAAAGATTTCAGTTGGACGACTAGTATCAACTTTACAATTAACAAGAATGAAATATTAGCCCTAACACCAACCACACCTGCTACTGGTATTGCTGCTGCAACTACTATCCAAAAAGTAGGTTCGCCTCTTAATAGTAACTTTTTAGTAAAATATGTAGGTGTAAACCCAGCAAATGGCAATTCTGTTTACGAAAAACCAGATGGTACTACCACAGAAACTTATAGCGATAACGATAAACAAATTATTGGCGTAAGAGATGCTCCTTATTTTGGTGGCTTTACAAATACTTTTAAATATAAAGGGTTTGAAGTAGGTGTATTTTTCTCGTTCTTATATGGCAATAAAATCTTTAATAACGATAGAGCTAACGTAGAAAACCCAACTTATTTCTACGATAATATGGCATTATTAGTAGCTAAAGAATGGCGTAAACCAGGCGATGCTACAGATATTCCTAGAGCTAACCAGACTTTCCGTGCGACTACAACCCACTTTTTAGAGGATGGTAGTTTCCTGCGTTTAAGAAACGCACAAGTTGCTTATAATTTACCTGCTAATGTTGCTAAATCATTAAAAATTAGTGGAGCTAGGTTTTTTGTACTTGGTCAAAATTTATGGACCAGTTCAAAGTTCTTAGGTTTTGATCCAGAAGTTTCTGGTGGTGGTTTAACAGGTGCACAATATCCTGCAATGAAAACAATAACAGTAGGTTTGAGCGTAGGATTCTAATCATTTAAAATAATTAATCAATGAAACATATTTTTAAAACATCATTTTTATTAATACTGATAACAGTGTTATCATGTAATAAAGCAATCGAAATTGAGCCAACACATTCTGCAACTACGGAGAATGCTTTCAAATCAATTGCAGATTTCGATAAAGGCATTGCAGATGTGTATATCAATCTACGTGCTGTAGGTTGCTATGGAAGAAACCTATCTATGCTAGGCGATATGATGACTGATAACTTATCTGAAGTAGGTAGTTCTTTGGCAAATTTTAGAGAAATGACCGACTGGGGCTATACATCTGCCAATGGCACAGTTGCAGAAACATGGGTAGGTTGTTATTTAGTTATTAATAGTGCAAATATTATTATTAATAATATAGACAAATACAATACACCAACCACCGCTAAAACGGTAAATAGAATAAAAGGACAAGCAACTGCCATTCGTGCAATGGCACATTTCGATTTGTTACGATTATTTGCAGATAGCTACGATAGAAATGCTACTGGCTTAGGGATAAGCTATGTAACTACTTCAGTGTTAGAAGCATCGCCAGCTTCATCAAAACCTAGTAGATTAACTATTAAAGAAAGCTATGATAAAATTTATGCAGATATCTCAGCAGCAAAAACTATGTTAGCAGATGTTGATGTAGCTATAAATACTGCAACCGTTAGAGATAAAATGGATTTAATTGGGGTTAGTGCATTGCAAGCTAGAGTAGCTTTGTATGCAAAAGATTATGCAACAGCTATTACTAACGCAACTACTGTTATTAATGCATTGCCTTTGGCTAGTAAAGCAGTTTTCCCGCAAATATGGAAAGATGGGTCTGTGGCCGAAGTTGCATTTGCTATATTCTTCAGTTCTACAGAAGGTGTTAGAGTTTCTGGTGATGTATATAGTGGTGCTACAGACAGGTTACAATTTCAAGGTGCAACTGAATTATTTGCTCAAATAAATCAAGTAAATGATGTCCGTTTTGCTTCTTATGTTACACGTAGTTACACAGCTGGTGTTACTGCTCACGTTGGCAATTTGGTACCTACAAAGTATCTTGGAAAATCTACTGCAAAAGATGGCTATGTAAATTTTAAAGCTTTTAGAACAGGTGAAATGTATTTAATTCGTGCAGAAGCCTATGCTAATACTACTGGTCAAACTTTTAATGCATTAGCAGATTTGAATGCATTGAGAGCAGCTAGAATTACTGGTTTTGTTAATGGCATTGAAACTGGTGCAGCTTTAACAAGTGCGATTGAGTTAGAACGTAGGAAAGAGTTATTTTTAGAAGGACATCGTTGGTTTGATTTAAAAAGAACCTCTAGAACTATTGCTAGGCAAAATTGTGGTGCACCTGCAACTGCCTGTACTTTAGCCAGTTCAAGTGTAAAATGGACTTGGCCAATACCGCAAGGCGAAACTTTGGCTAACCCTAATATGGAACCAAATCCTGGTTACTAAATCATTATTTACATAAGAAACTAAGAGCCCGTTAATTAATTAACGGGTCCTTTGTTTTATCAATATCACACCATAAGCTCTATTTTTAATATGCTGTTAAGTTTGGCGAATAAAACCTCAACCTAAAACATTAAAATAGCCTTAAAATCATGTTAAAGCATTGTTAAGCCGCATCTTTTCGCTTACTTGAGTGGTCTTCAATAAGTATTAACGGTATTCTTTAACTAAAAAAAAGCAACATGAGAAAAAAGCTCTACCTCGGGTTTTGTGTATTGATGTTTACAGTTCTAACATCAGTGGCACAGACGGTAACGGTAACAGGAAAGGTTACAGATGACAAAGGGGCACCAGTACCTGGCGCTACGATCTTCGAAAAAGGAACTAAAAATGCTACAAGTGCCTCAAATGACGGTATTTACAATTTTAAAGTAAAACCAGGTGCTACGTTAATAATTTCTGCAATTGGGTTTGTAGGGCAACAAATGACAGCTGGTCCCAATCTCTTAATTAAACTAGTAACAGACGTATCATCTTTGGGGGAAGTAGTTGTTACTGGATCTGGTGTTGCAACTAGTAAAAGGCGTTTAGGTATTTCGGTAGAGTCAATTAAATCTGATAAATTACCTATTGTTCCCGCGGCTGGTATTGACCAAGCGTTGATTGGTAAAATTCCTGGTGCACAAATTTCATCTGTATCTGGTAATCCAGGTGATCAAGTAAACATTGTATTAAGGGGCATTAATACAGTTTCTGGAGGTACTAGACCTTTAATTCTTTTAGATGGTGTTGAAATCCCTTTTTCTAATCTAAACACCTTAGATTTAAACCAAATGGATAGAGTTGAAGTAGTACAAGGTGCTGCATCTGCAACTATTTATGGTGCTCAAGGTGCAAATGGGGTTATCCAAATTTTCTCAAAAAAGGGCATTAAGGGTAAAGTTTCTATCAATGTTTCATCAAGTTATGCCGATAATAAATTTATTAATGCTGGTGATTTCGGTAAAGCTACACTTCATCCGTACTTAACAAATGCCAGTGGTGAATTAGTATCTCAACTAAATAGCGGTGGTTTTTCAGCTGGACAGACCCTTAAGGTTGACCCAACACTAGGTTTCATCCGTGGATCTGGTTCTATTGCTTATCAATATGGCAATAATATTCCAGGTATCACATTTGCACCTGGTCAAGGATCAAATTATACGAGATATGGCATTTTAGATCCAAGAAATAATGCTAACAAGCCTTATGCTGGTAATGGTCTTACTTATCATGATCACTTTGCAGAAGCTTTTACTGGGTCTCAGTCAGTAAACCACTCATTAAGTATTAGTGGGGGTGCTGAAAAATCTGATTTTAATATCGCTTTCTCAAATAACAAAACAACATCGCCTTTTTTGAAAAATAATGGCGATTTAAATAGATCTAATTTAACTGCAAATTTAGGCGTTGAGTTATTTAAAGGATTTACCATTCGCGCCATTACTAATATATCTTACATCACCAACAATATGCACCCTGGTTTAGGAGCACCAGGAGGTGTAGGCTTTGGACAAGGTGAGAGAAACGCCGATGTTGGTACTGTTTATGGCTTTTTAAATACTTCTCCATTCTTTAGTTTGCTAGACACGATTGCTGGTGGTGCTTACGCATATTATCAAAGAGCAAGTTTTTTAAGTGTAAATGCATATAATCCTTATTATCAAAAGAGTTATACAACAGGTGATAGTAAACAATACAATATCCTTCAAAACTTGCAAGCAAATTATAAGATAAATAAATTTGTTACCCTAAATGCAAAGTATGGCGTTAGCTTCAAAAACGAGAACGATATTCATACTTTTTATAACCAATCTTTAAATGAAAGCTCTAATTATTGGGGTGGTTGGGCAGCTGCCTATAATAGTGCAGATAATACTGGTGAAATTGTTAACTATCAGTATAATAACACTAAGCAAAACTTCTTAGCTACTGCATTGATTACTACCGATTTTGAAAAAGATTTTGGTTTCAAGTTTCCATTACAAACCTCTACTCAAATAGGGTTTGATTATAGAAAAAATTTGTATAAAGAATATGATACAAGAGGTCAGTCATTACCATTAAATCCACCATTTAACGTTAATGCAACACAATCTCAATATATTATATCAGATTATGTAGAGCCATTTGTAACGTATGGTTATTTGTTAGATCAAAAATTTGATGTTGGAAATTATGGTGGCGTAACAGTGGGTTTTAGAACAGACTATTCTTCTTCATTTGGTTCTGGATCTACACCATTTACTTTCCCACATTATAATGGGTATCTAAATTTAGAGTCATTTAAATTTTGGGATGGTATTAGTAAAGTATTACCTGCTGTTAAATTTAGAGCTGCTTATGGTGAAGCTGGTATTCAGCCTAGTCCATTTGACAGATATCCCACACTAAATTCTCAGCCAACTGGTAATGAGGTAGCTTATACTAACCAGACTGGCCAAAAAAACCCTGCATTAGGCGTAGAAGTTTCTTCTGAAACAGAGTTTGGTACAGACTTCACTGTTAACGTAAATAAAAGCAATTGGCTAAAAAATATTAATGTTAATCTTTCTTATTGGACAAGAAAAACAGATAATGCTATTTTTTATCAAAACGTTCCGCCAAGTACAGGTGCCACTAGTTTATTAACAAATGCTATTGCATTATCATCTAAAGGATGGCAGTTGGGCATTAATATCCCGGTATACGCATCTAAGAATTTAACTTGGGACTTAACAACTAACTTAAGCCATCAAACATCTACTATTGATAATGTGGTAGGTGGTGATATACCATTAACAACTTCTGCGGGTTCTTCTGGATTGATATTAGCGGCAGGCAGAAAAATTGGTGAAATTTATGGGTATAAAGCGTTAACTGATGTTGCACAAGTGAGAGCGGATGGGAAAACTCCATTTATAGCTTCTGGTAACCAAGCTGGCTATGAAATTGTGAATGGCAGAGTTGTTAATAAATCGTCTAAAGCAATATTCTTTTCAGATGAAGCAGAGTCTTTAGGTGATCCAAACCCAACATTGGTTGCATCTTTTATAAATAGTTTTAACTATAAGAGTTGTGTAACCTTAGCTTTTCAGTTTGATTGGATTAATGGTTCACACCTTTATAATCAAACAAAAGAATGGATGTATAGAGATGGTATTAGCAATGACTATAATAAGCCAGTGACTATAAATGGCGAGACTGGTAATTTTACAGCTTATTATGCAAGTGCATACTATGGTTTAGGAAGTACACCTAGAGGTGTTGGTAATAATGTTACTAAAGATTTCTTTTACTATGATGCTTCATTTGTAAGATTAAGAAATGTATCACTTGGTATAGATTTCGCAAAATTTGCTAAACAAAATTGGTTAAAAAAATGCCAATTGGTGTTTAGTGGTAGAAATCTGTTAACATTTACTAATTATCCTGGTCTAGATCCTGAGATTTCTTCTGGAACTTCTAACTCAGCATTTGATAGAGGGATAGATCATAGTACAATTCCTAATATGAAATCTTACCAAGTTTCTTTGAACTTGGGATTCTAAACATTATTTGCTTAATATTAAATTTAATTGAAATGGAAAGAATATCATTTAATTACTTTACAAAAAGAACTCAGATTCAAATTCTTAGTTTTTTAATGATAATAATTTTTGGGTCCGCTTGTAAAAAGCAACTAGATGTTAAAAATCCAAATGATCCCACGTTTGGCGTAAATGTGACGTCCGAAACAGGTATTGCTGCTTATGCAAAAGGTGTAGTTTATTGGAATGGTTTTAATTATGGCAACAGCTGGTTAGGCGATTCCTATTTTTCATTACCGTGGGGCTATCACGAATTAATGGGCGATTGTATTGGTGGCGGGCAGGGATCTAATAATCAAACTACTACTATGGGTGTCCCTGATGATTTTCAAGCAGATTTAGCAGACCCAACAACAATTTTTAAAAATACTAGTCCTCAAGCTACATCTATTATTAGATCATTTAATAATTCTGCAGCTACAGGGCAAGGTAACAATGCATTAATATACGAGTGGCGTAGTATGTATGCTTTAATTAATGGTTGTAATATTACATTGGAGAACTTGGGTTCTATTGCTTTGAGTGTAGATAAAGCGAACGCTGTAAAAGCTTGGTGCTATTGGTGGAAAGGCTTTGCTTATGCACAAATTGGAACGCTTTATTATTCTGGTTTAATATACAATAACACTGGAACCTCAGGTTCGCAAAATGTTTTTGTAAAACAAGATGCTATTATTGCAGAATCAAATAAACAATTAAATCTGGCATTAACTACAGCTAAAGCTATAACTAATCAAGCTGATTTTGCATCTATGATGTCTCAATTAATTCCTACACAGTGTCAATCTGGTTTAGGCGCAGCACCTTCTAGTACTTCAGATTTTCAAGCATCTGTAAATACGATGTTGGCACGTAATATCGTTCTAAATAAATTAACGCCATTTGTAAATGGAAACCCATCTGCAACAATCAGTAAAGCTTCTATACCAGTAATAACTACTGCTGACTGGCAAAATGTACTTACCTTATGTGGGCAAGGTGTTGCAAAAGGTGGCAAAGTGTTTACTGGAAGAACTTCTACAAGTAATTCTTTTTTCTCAGCTACTGGCGGTTCGGTTGCTGGTATGTGTGCATTTTCTAACCAAAATACTACTTATAAAGTTTCTGAACGTTTAGTACAGGCTTTCAAGCCAGGCGATAAAAGATTAAAAAACTTTAGTACAAGTAATGGTACTTTTTATGGCGATGCTAACACCAATACAACTAGATATACTTTAGTAGATTTTGATTTAGCTGGATTATCTGGTTTTCAAACTTTAGGTTCGCGCACACCTGGTAAATTGGAAATTTATATTGGTCCTACTTATGAAGAAAACCAATTGATGATTGCTGAGGCAAAAATTAGAACAGGCGATATCAATGGAGGATTAGCTGCTATAGATGCTGTAAGATCTGCTCAAGGTGCTGCCATTGCACCAGTTGCAGGAACAGGCTTAACAGTTTCACAAGCACTAACTGAGCTAACCCAAGAAAGATATGCAGCGCTTGCTTTTAGAGGACTATCATTCTTTGATTCAAGGAGATGGGGTTGGACTTATAGTACTGCGAATGGCGGTGGTAGATATGGTGCAACCTTAATTTTTAAGCAAACTGTTTACAACAATGCTAAAATAAACTACAACTTTATGGATTATTGGGATGTTCCTGGTGATGAGATTGCAAAGAATGAACCTGGGGCTGGTTCATCTGCAATAAAGAATCCTAATTATTAGATATAATGCTATATAATTAAAGCAAGGGCTGCTTAGTATAAAACATATAACTATTTATTTGTGGTATAATACTGAAAAATAGTTGGTAAAATCTTCTGTAATATAATACAGCATTGAATTAGAAAGAAGTTTAGTGAAAGTCGTTTCACTAA
>JAYVNQ010000132.1:0-5221 GCA_043758365.1 Chitinophagales bacterium | reverse complement strand
AAAAATCTCATAGTTCAGCTTGTCATTCTCATTCAAAGTTTTAATGTCAAACTTATCAGCAAAAACAAGGTAGCGGTTAAAAAAAGAATCTAGTTTTTGGCGGTAACTATCGGTAAAATCTGCATATAATTTATCGTTGAAACGATTGTCACCAATGGCGGTTGCATTTAATGGAAATAGTTCTAAGCTTTCTTCATAATACTTATCAAACAAAGCTGCTAACTCCGTATTTGTAGTATTGTGTTGGTTGGAATTACTAAGTTTACAAGCAGAAAATGTTGCTACAATGGCAATAGCAAGAATAGAAATTTTTTTCATGTGGTATTTTTATAAGAAAGAAAATTAGTGCTTTTTATTCGATTGATTTTTTAATACTTATAAAATCCCTTGCCTGATTTTTTACCAAGATGCCCTGCTGTAACTTTTTCTTGTTGTAAAATGGAAGGCTTTAAACGTTCGGGTTTATCTAGTGCATTGTAAACAATTTCACTAACACTAAAGTTGATGTCGTTGCCTATTAAATCCATTAGTTTAAAGGGTCCCATTTTAAACCCATTGGCTTCCATAACTGCATCAACTGTGTCTATTTCTGCCAAACCAAGTTCTACCAATTTCATCGCCTCTAAATAATAATGCCTAGCAACCCGATTAACTATAAAACCTGAGGCATCTTTACAAACAACGGGCGTTTTTTGTAGCTTATTTGATAGCTTTATCAATGCCTCTATAACGGCATGATTGGTTTGCTTGGTAGTAATTATTTCTACCAATTTCATTATTGTAGCAGGGTTAAAAAAATGCAATCCTGCTAATCTTTCTGGATTGGTCATAGCATTAGCAATAGCACTAATTGCAATTGAAGAGGTATTGGTTGCAAAAATAGTGGTGCTAGAATTTATGGCAGCCAGCTGTCGGAATAAATCAATTTTGGCTTCTAGTTTTTCAATGATAGCTTCTATAATAATATCCGCTTTACACTCTTTAATATTGTTTGTAAAATGGATATTTGAGAATACCGTGTTTAGTTGCTCACTTGTCAATTTCCCTTTAGTAACAAGGGTTTCAAGGTTTTTAGTAATGCTAGTTTTACTGTTATTTAGTACACTTTCGTTTACATCAAACAAAACAACTCTAAAGCCACTTTGTCCGGCCAATTGTGCAATACCACTACCCATTGTGCCGGCACCACAAACGCAAATTGAATTGATAGAGTACATCTAAATTATTTACGGTAAAGATAATCATGGCTTACAATTCCCATCTTTTCCACCAATCATTTTCAAAGGCGTTATCCCAAACACATCTTTATTACTTTTACAACAATGTCATTAGAACAATTAGATTTATTTGGCAACCCAATTTTGCCTGCCGCTACTAAAAAGGAAAAGCCAAAACTGGCTCAACAACCCTTGTTTAATGTTGAAGCTGTGCCCGAAATTGACGAGGTTAAACCATCCATTTTTATTGAACCAAAAGAAACGGTACCAACGATTGATCTTCACTTTTTAGAAACGATTAGTGAAGAAAAAAAGCAAACGGTTCCAGCTGACACCATTGAGGATATTACAGATTTATTTGTGCCAAAAGAAGCTACAGACCAGTTACAACCATTTGTTTATACCGATGGTAATATTAGGGTTAAGATCAAGGCAAAAGCTCTGAAAATTATTGCAGAAGAACCAACACCAATTCCTACAAAAAGGGCAGAATCAGAGCCAATACCGCATCTGCAAAAACGTGGCAGAAAATCATATAAAGACCTTGAAGCAAGTGTTGATTTAACCAATATTCCTGATGATGAAACGCTGAGTAAGAAATTGTACTATGGCATTACAGAAGTAGCCAATTGGTTTAATGTAAATGTATCGCAAATAAGGTTTTGGGAAAATGAATTTGATATTTTACAGCCACGCAAAACCAAAAAAGGCGATAGGCTTTTTAGAGTAGAAGATATTAAAAATTTAGAGTTGATTTACCACTTGATTAGGCAGCGAAAGTTTAGTATTGAAGGGGCGAAAGCCTATTTAAAAAACAATAAACAAACAGCCGATACCAATTTTGAATTAGTACAATCTTTAACAAAATTTCGCTCCTTTTTATTAGAATTGAAAGCCAATTTAGGCACATAAAATACTTAATTATTTATATGAGACATAGCATTTTAGCCTTCAGTTTTATTTGTTTAATAGCGGCTTGTATGGCAACAAAAAAAGTTAGCACTAGCTACCAAGTGTTGGATGATAAAGGCAAAAAAATGTTGAAGGGAACAATTAACCGGGCTTTGTTAGAAAACGATACCGCTTTTACTTGGTTTAAAGAAAGTATGCAATATGGCAAGGCTAATGATGCCGCCGTTACTGCGTTTCAGCAAAATAAAAGTAAGTTTACCATGCTTATTTTTGGTGGTACTTGGTGTGAAGACACGCAGAATTTGCTACCAAAGTTTTATAAACTGGTTGATAAAAGTGGTTACCCAGAATCTAATATTACTCTGATAGCTGTTGATAGACAAAAGCAGGCTCTGAATAATTTGCACGTAACCTATAACATAACCAATGTGCCAACTTTTATAGTTTTAAAAGAAGGCAAAGAAGTAGGTCGTGTGGTTGAATACGGCAATGGCGATATGGTGAAAGAACTGGGTGAAATTATAGGGAAGTTGTAAATACTTTTTTATTTAATTTACAACTTCCCATTTTTTATTTCGTCAACTATATTTGGGTCTAACAAAGTAGAGGTGTCGCCAAGGTTTTCAGTTTCGCCTTCGGCTATTTTCCGCAAAATGCGACGCATAATTTTTCCACTCCTTGTTTTTGGCAAGCCACTTACAAACTGGATTTTATCGGGCTTAGCAATAGCACCAATAACCCTTGTAACGGTTTGTAAAATATCTTTTCTTGTTAAGGTTTCATCGCTATTATGTGTACCATGTATTTTATCTAATATCACAAAGGCGTAAATACCTTGCCCTTTTATATCGTGTGGGTAACCAACCACAGCACTTTCAACTACACCGGCGTGCATGTTTAAGGCATTTTCTACTTCGGCAGTGCCAATGCGGTGTCCACTTACGTTCAGCACATCATCTACACGCCCTGTAATCCTATAATAGCCATCTTTATTTCTCATGGCACCATCACCTGTAAAATATAAATTTTCGTAGGTACCAAAATAGTTTACTCGGCAACGTTCATGGTCGGCATAAGTGGTGCGTAAAATAGATGGCCAAGGTGCTTTTATGCAAAGATTACCGCTTACGCTTTCGTCATCACCATCTTCTACAATATCACCTTTTTCATCTACCAAAACCATTTGTACACCAGGTAATGGAAGTGTTGCCCAGCCTGGTTTTGAAGGCGTTATACCTGCAAGGTTACTTATTAAAATACCGCCTGTTTCTGTTTGCCACCAAGTATCAACAATCGGGCATTTTTTCTTGCCAATATGTTCATCATACCAATGCCAAGCTTCTTCATTTATTGGTTCGCCAACGGTTCCCAATACTTTAAGCGATGATAAATCTTTGTCCTGTAAAGGTTCTAAACCAAAGCCCATTAAACTTCTAATAGCAGTTGGGGCTGTGTATAAAATATTAACCTTGTGTTTATCTATAATATCCCAAAAACGACCAGCATCTGGATAAGTAGGAATACCCTCGAACAATAAACTGGTACCACCTGCACTTAAAGGGCCATAAACAATATAAGAATGCCCAGTGATCCAACCAATATCTGCGGTACAAAAATGTATTTGGTTGGGTTGATAATTGAACACATTTACAAAAGTATAATTGGTGTAAACCATGTAGCCACCACAACTATGCACCACACCTTTTGGCTTGCCAGTGCTACCACTTGTGTAGAGGATAAAAAGTGGATCTTCTGCATCCATTTCTACGGCAGGAAAACTAACCATACCATCTTTTTCAACTTGGTGTTCAGCATATTCCATTTCATCTTCCCACCAAACATCACGCCCTTTCAGCATAGATATTGCAGTTCTTGTACGGGTATAAACTATTACCTTTTTTATGGTACGATTACCAATTAACGCATCATCAATAATTGGCTTTAAGGGGATTACTTTTTCGCCACGATATGCACCATCGCAAGTAACTATAAATTCAGAGCCAGCATCGTATAATCTGTCTGCAATACTTTGTGCTGAAAAGCCGCCAAAAATTACCGAATGGATAGCTCCAATTCTGGCACAACCCAACACGGCATAAGCTAATTCTGGTACCATGCCCATGTAAATACAAACCCTGTCTCCTTTTTTAACGCCATTATTTTTTAGCACTTGTGCAAACTGGCAAACCCTTTTGTGTAAACGATTGTAGGTTACAGTACGTGTTCTTTCATCGGGGTTATTTGGTTCCCAAATGATGGCAGGTTTATCGCCATCCGTTGCCAAATGCCTATCAATACAATTCTCGGTAATATTTAGTTTACCACCTTTAAACCATTCAATCGTGGGCTCCTTAAAGTTCCAGTTAAGTACCTTATCCCATTTCTTTTTCCAAATAAAATTCGCTGCTATATCGCTCCAAAATGCTTCTGGATTATCGATACTTTTTTTGTAAGCAATTTGGTACTCTTCAAACGATTTAATTTGGTAGGGATATGACATAGCTCCTTAATTATTACTTGCGTTAAATTTTAGGCGATGAAGATAATTTGCTGATTTGAATTTTTGCAAATGAATTTATTCTTAACTAATTCGCACAGAGCATAACAGGGCAGAATGGTTTGTATATGTTTAAGTATTACTTTTCCAAAACCTAAAACGATTTAACCAACGCCTTATGGAATTAAATAAAAGTGCCATCCGAAAAGTTATCGTGGCATCTTCAATGGGTACATTAATTGAATGGTACGACTTTTATATTTTTGGTAGTCTGGCCCCGATTATTGCTTCGCAATTTTTCCCGAAAACTAATCCCACAGCCGCTTTACTCAGCACATTGGCCACATTTGCAGCAGGGTTTATTGTGCGTCCCTTTGGAGCTTTAGTTTTTGGCAGGTTGGGCGATATTGTTGGTAGAAAATATACCTTTTTACTAACGTTGGTTTTAATGGGCGGTTCAACATTTGCCATTGGCCTAATCCCATCTTTTTCAAGCATTGGTTATGTAGCACCCATATTGGTTTTACTGCTGCGTTTAATTCAAGGTTTGGCACTTGGTGGTGAGTATGGTGGTGCTGCTACTTATGTGGCCGAA
>JAYVNQ010000131.1:0-15442 GCA_043758365.1 Chitinophagales bacterium | reverse complement strand
ATGTAATCAGGACTATGAAAATATTTAGAATCCTAGCAGAAAAATACAGGAACAGAAGAAGGCGGTTTGCATTGAGGCTTAACCTAATCGCTGCTATTTGCTATTACCAATTATAGTTTTTTATTTATGGTAGAGGTCTATTTTACTTTTATCAGACTTCCTGTACATCTACCACCTTTTAAATAAACTATTTTACCAACTTAGACCCATCTTTTGAGGGTAGTTTATTATTGTATTAATCAAAAGCCTAAATTTTTATTTTGCAAAGTATAAGTAGCAAACCAACTAATTTTACAGTCAATTAAACAGTTAATTAAATGAAGGAAGGGAAGCGTCAAAAGCAAGTAGCATCTGTATTTCAGGCAGAGTTGAATGATATTTTTATGAAATTGGGATTAACAATGTTTGATGGTGGTATGGTATCAATATCGGAAGTGAAAGTTACCCCAGACCTTTTAGAGGCAAGGGTTTACTTGAGTTTGTTTCAAGTAGAAAATCCTGCTTTAGCCATGAAGCACATCGAAGAAAGGGCCTGGGAAGTGAAAAAATTATTGGCAGATAAAATTAAAAGCCAGGTACGTAGAATGCCTGTTATGCATTATTATTTAGATGATACATTAGAGCATGTATTTAAAATGGAAGCCCTGTTCAAACAAATTAATGACGAGAAGAAAGCAGATTTGTAAGTTGTAAGTAATAGTTGTAAGAGAGCCATCGTACTCCATAAATCGTACTTAAATTAAACATCGCACATCCTACTTCAAACATCGTACATCGTACTTCAAACATCATAAATCGTATTTCATTGAACTTCCTTTTCGCTTGGCGATATTTTAAATCGAAAAAAACAACCAATGCTATCAATATTGTTGCGTGGATAAGTGTTACTGCCATTGCTGTGGTTACTGCTTCGCTTATTGTTGTTTTTAGTGTTTTTAATGGCTTTGAAGAGTTAGTCAAAAGCCTTTATACCGATTTTTATGCTGATGTAAGGGTTGGGGCTGCAGTCGGTAAAATTGTTAGATTTACTCCAATACAAATCAATCAAATAAAAAAGTTACAAGGTATTGCTACCGTTAGTTTGGTAGTAGAAGAAAAAGCCTTGTTAATGAATGGTGATAACCAGAGCATTGTTGTTGTAAAAGGGATTGATGAAAATAATATTGCAGTAAATAATATTGCTAATCATATTGTTCGAGGAAAGTTTAATACAGGTACCACAGCCTCGCCAAGATTAATTTTAGGTGTAGGTATTGAGAGTGCCGTTGGTGCCAATGTAGATAATAATTTAACCCCCTTGGTGTTGAATTTGCCAAATAAAAAAGCTACAAAATTAACTACTGAAGAAGGATTTAACAGTTATAGTGTGTATGCCTCAGGGGCTTTTGCAGTGCAGCAAGAGTTTGATGATAAATATGTATTTACCAACTTGCCTTTTCTAAAATATATGTTGGATATGGGTGTAGAAGATTACTCATCTGCCGAAATAAAACTTGTTCCAAAAATCAATTCAGCTGAAACTATAAAATCTCTGCAAGCTATGCTAGGACAAGGTTATACTGTGCAAACACGGTATCAGCAAAACCAAAGTTTATATAGTGCCATGCAGGTAGAAAAGTGGATTATTTATGGGGTTACCTGCTTAATATTAGCTATTGCCGCATTTAATATTATTGGATCATTAACCATGTTAGTGCTAGAAAAACAAAAAGATATCGCGGTACTAAAAGCAATGGGTGCTACAAATAGGGGGGTTAAAAATATTTTTTTAAGTGAGGGGTTTTTATTGGCAACTATTGGCGGTTGCGGGGGTGTTATCATCTCAACAATAATATGTTTATTGCAGTTACAATTTCATCTTGTACCATTAAGTGGGGGTAGTTTTTTAATAAACTATTATCCAGTAAAATTATTATTGAGCGATTACATCGTGGTGCTTGTTACAGTATGTGTGATTGCAATTATTGCGGCTTATATCCCATCACGAAAGGCAAGCCTACAAAGCATTTCACTAAAAAGCTAAAAGTTAATGATGAGATATGAATGACAGCAGCAAACGATTAACACTCCACATTTATATCTCATCATTTATAGTTTAATAATCTCCTAAAGTTTCTGGTAATTGTGCTAACGCTTTGGCTAATTGTTCATCATTTGGAGCAATACCATGCCACTCATGATGTCCTTCCATAAAATCTACGCCTTGTCCCATCACAGTTTTCATTAAAATACAAATTGGTTTACCTTTGCCAGTTAATGCTTTTGCCTTGTTCATACCTGCAATTACATCATCCATATCGTTGCCATCTATTTCTAAAACTGTCCAGTTGAAAGCCTCAAACTTGGCTTTTAAACTACCTAAGCTCATCACCTTATCTGTTGGGCCATCAATTTGTTGACCGTTGAAATCAATAGTTGAAATTAAATTATCTACTTTTTTATGTGCTGCAAACATGATGGCCTCCCAATTTTGACCTTCATCTAACTCGCCATCACCATGTAATGAGTAAACTGTGGCATCGTCACCATCAAATTTTTTAGCCAATGCAGCCCCAATTGCCACGCTCATACCTTGCCCCAAGCTACCGCTTGCTATACGAATGCCTGGTAAATGTTCATGCGTTGTTGGATGGCCTTGCAAACGAGAATTTAATTTTCTAAACGTTCCCAATTCTTTCACATCAAAATAACCCGAACGGGCTAAAACCGAGTAAAATACTGGGGAAATATGACCATTTGAAAGGAAAAATAAATCTTCTCCTTTACCTTCCATTTTAAAGTTGGTATCATGCTTCATAATATTAAAATACAAAGCAGTTAAATAATCGGTACAACCTAGTGAGCCACCAGGATGACCACTTTGTACACCATGTACCATGCGTACAATGTCTCTTCTAACTTGGGTAGCTATATCTTTTAATTCTTGTGTTGACGGCATATTTTTTATTTGAGGCAGCTAAGTTAATCTTTTAGGCTTCTTAAAAAATTGGGTAGCTAGTTTTTAATTTTAATATTAGGTTTAAATTAATATAGCTTTAGGTTCGTTGCTATCGAAAAAAAATATATATTTGCGTCACTCAGCCCGATAAATTGATAATTAGCCGAAAGTGTAATTCTTACTTAAAATCTGCTTAATGGAAAATATTATTATTGGCTGTTTGCTTGCTTTTGTTATTGGTTTTTATGCAATGCCTATTATCATTTTGGTATCAAACCAAAAAAAATTATTCGATTTACCAGGTCATAGAAAAGTTCATACATCACCCATACCAAGTTTGGGGGGTCTAGGTATTTTCGTAGGGTTTACGATGGGGCTTTTATTAACTCTCGATATTAATACAGTTGCAAACGAATTACAATATTTTCTTGCTGCATTTTCTATAGTTTTCTTTTTTGGTATTAAAGATGATATTTTGAATTTGGTACCTATGAAAAAGTTTATGGGTCAAATAGCCGTGGCAGTTATACTAATATTTAGAGCTAACTTGATTATAACCAATATGCATGGTTTTCTTGGGTTGCTAGTTGTTCACCCTACTATAAGTTATATGTTAACTGCATTTACCATTATTGTTACTATGAATGCTTATAATTTAATAGATGGTGTTGATGGTTTGGCTGGAACGATAGGTATTATAACATCATCGGTTTTTGCAACATTCTTCTATATCAATGGCGATATGTTTTATGCTTTAATGGGCTTTACTTTCTCAGCAAGTTTATTCGCTTTCTTAATCTATAATTATTCACCAGCCCGCATTTTCATGGGTGATACAGGATCTATGTTGGCAGGTTTAATAAATGCAATATTTGCTATTAGGTTTATTGGTACTTCTACCGATGTTAAAGTATTTCCTATTTTGGCTGCACCAGCAATGGCATTCGGTATTTTATTAATGCCTTTGGCTGATACCTTGCGTGTTTTTGCTATAAGAATGTCGCATGGTCGTTCCCCTTTTATGCCCGATAGAAACCATTTGCACCATTTGTTATTAGATAGAGGGTTAAATCACATGCAAGTAACTGTTACCATTTCCTTAACTGCAATAGTAATGATTGTATTCACTTATTTTGCGCTACCACTAGGTGCAACTGCAGTAATTGCGTTCCAAGTAGCCATATTCTTCTTAGGTATTTTTATATTAAGTAGAATTAAAACAACCGAACAAAAATTAGCTATTTTAAAAAATAGTGACCTTGATGGGAATGAGATTTCAAGCGATGACAAAGTTTATAGTTTGGTTTCTTTTGTAAACAGAACTAAGAAAACAATTAATAGGGAAGAAGAGCAGAATTAAACAAAAAATATTTTTTAGAAAATGGGCTATTCCTAATTAGGAATAACCCATTTTTATTTTAAAATTGTATCAACAATTCTAATAGGTTTTTTGAGTGTATCAATACGCATAATGCTATCTCTTTGCCTTTTAAGATTAGTCATCTCGGTTGTTTTTTGTTTCTCAACTTCTTTTAGAATAATTGATTTTAAAAACGCCAATCCAGAATGGTTTGCATGTTTGGTAACTGCTACATTATTTAACTGCTGTATTTGGCTGATAGGCATGGTAGCAAAGGCTTTTGCCATTAAATAACATTGTAAGGCTGGGCTGGTAGTATTTTTAAAAGCAGTAGTAACCAGTTCATTTACTTTTTGTAATTGCCTATCCTTTTCTAGCCTAACAACAGTTTTGGTACTATCTGTTGCTAAAGAATGTTGAATGGTATCAGCTTGTTGTATTAGGCTCACAAGTTTTAAATATTGAATGCTATAATCATTCAACAATTCATGCAAAGCCGTACTAGCTTTTGAACCATTTATAGTATAGTTTTTATAATTAGTTACATCAAGGGTTAACAATACTTTTTCGTTATCGTTAATTATCAGTACCGTTTTGCTACTATCAAATACCAATTCGTACATACTTTCTTCTTTACCATAAGCGGTTGACAAAATAAAACTACCGTCTTTTTGCAGGCTGGTTGAATCGACAACTATTGGCCGTTCAGCACCCCAAATAAGGTACTGTAATAATACTTTTTTGTTGGTTGCATTGGTTATTTTACCACTTACCTCAAACAGTTTAGGCTTATTACCGCAAGCAGCCATAAAGCTTACATAAACAATAAGTATTAATATTTTTTTCATATACTATTTACAATAAAATCATAGTAAATCATATCCATCAAATAAATCGGCGGTCAAAATCAGTGGTTTAGTTTTTTCTCTAATAATTCCGTTACTATTTTAGGGTCTGCCTTGCCTTTACTTAATCTTTTTACTTCGCCCACAAACAAACCAATCAAACCTTTTTTGCCTTTTTTATAGTCTGCTACT
Organism: Chitinophagales bacterium; assembly: GCA_043758365.1. Lineage (GTDB taxonomy): Bacteria > Bacteroidota > Bacteroidia > Chitinophagales > Chitinophagaceae > Parasediminibacterium. Next base: position 10,107 of record JAYVNQ010000131.1, on the reverse strand, counting down.
TTCTCAGGCATTTTGTTAATGGCTTCATCTATCCAAACTTCTAAATCGCTGCTATTACTCACTTGTATCAAGTTTAGTGCTTCGGCAATTTGTAATGGTTGCTTATCTTCTTTTAATACAATGGGAAATATTTTAGCCGATGCCACCGAGAAATTTACTTTGCCCTCCTCTATCAAAGCAATTAATGCCGCCAAGGTTTTGGGTAATAATGTAATGCTTTGTAACTGTGAATTACTATCATTTAAATATTGTCGTATTGGCCCAGAAATCCAGTTTACAATGGCTTTATAATTTGTAGTGAATTTGGTAGTTTGTAAAAAATAATCTGATGTTGCTTTATCATCACATAATTGCGATGCATCATAACTGCTTAATCCAAAATCAGATTGATATGTTTTGGCTAATTGTTGCGGCAATGCTGGTAAGGCTTCTTTTATCTTCCCAATAAAATCTTCGGTTAAATGAAAAGGTGATAAATCTGGGCAAGCAAAATATCTATAATCGTTGGCTTCTTCTTTGTCACGCATCGAAAAAGTGGTGTCCTTATCGGCATCGTAACTTCTAGTTTGTTGTACAATGCTGTCGCCATTTTCTACAATATCAATCATCCTTTCAACTTCTAAATCAATGGCTTTTTTAATGTTGCGAATGCTGTTAAGGTTCTTCACTTCTACCTTGGTACCCAATTCTGTTTCGCCTTTTAAACGGATAGAGACATTGGCATCGCAACGCAAACTACCTTCTTCCATATTGCCATCACACACATCAATCCATTGCACCAAACGACGTAATTCGGTAACATATTGGTAAGCATCTTCGCTGCTGCGTAAGCACGGTTCGGTAACAATTTCAATTAATGCCACACCAGCACGGTTCAAGTCAATGCAAGTATTCAAATCATCAATATCGTGTATGCTTTTACCAGCATCTTCTTCTAAATGAATGCGGTTCAATTCAATATCCCTTGTGCCTTGCGATGTGGTTATGGTTACAAAACCACCTTTGCAAATGGGCGTGGTATGTTGCGAGGTTTGGTAGCCTTTTGGCAAATCGGGGTAAAAATAATTTTTACGGGCAAAATAATTATCGTGCACAATTTCACAATTACAAGCTAAGCCCATTTTAACGGCATATTCCACAGCTTTTTTGTTGGTTTTGGGTAATGTTCCAGGATGCCCCATTGTGATGGCACTAATATGCGTATTAGCATCTGCACCAAAAGCTGCACTATCACCACAAAACAATTTACTGGCCGTACTTAATTGGGCGTGAACCTCTAACCCTATCACCACCTCATATTTATCTGCAATACTCATCAAAAAAAATTATAGCTGCGAAAGTACCGAAAACCGATTTCTCATTTTTAGAATTTGCAATTTTAAGATTTCTGTTTTGTGGATGAAAAATCACCAAATCTCAAAATCAAAAATCAGCAATCTCTTTTGCTAATAATCTGCAATTTTGCCACATGGAAACACCCATTCTTTTTTATTGTTACGATGCGTATTGTGGTTGGTGCTATGGTTTTAGTAATGTGATAAAAAAAATTGCCGACGAGTTTAGTAATCAGTTGCAATTTGAGGTATTATCTGGTGGTATGATTTTGCCTGAAAAGCCCGTACATATTGGTGTTACAGCCAATTATATTCAAAATGCGTATACGCAAGTTGAGGAATTAACAGGTGTAAAATTTAGCGATGATTATCTATGGCATATCAATAATCCCGACTTAAGCGACTGGTTCCCGAACAGTGAAAAACCGGCTACTGCACTATGTATCTTTAAAGAATTTTATCCTGATAGGCAAGTGGAATTTGCCAGCGATTTACAGTATGCCCTGCATTTTGATGGTCGCGATTTAACTGATGATGCGGCTTATGCCCATTTACTTGAAAAATATAGTATTAAGCCCGAAACGTTTTATGACAAGCTAAAAAGTGAGCAATACAAAGAACAAGCGTATTACGAATTTCAATTATGCAGGCAATTGCAAGTTGGCAGTTTTCCAACCGTTCTTCTTCAAACGGGCGAAAGCGAATTTTATTTAATAGCAAGGGGCTATACCGATTATGAGAGTTTAAAAGGCAGGATTGAGAGTGTATTAAAAGAAATATAGGCCTTGTAATTTTCGCTTAGGTAATTAACAAAATTGTAAGTCAATTCCCGTTATTTTGCACTTTATTAAAATAGAAAAATGGAATACAGTAAGTTAATATCAATTACAGGAATGAGCGGTTTGTTTGAATTGGTGGGCAGCAAAACCGATGGTGCTATTGTACGTGGATTGGAAGATAAAATAACCAAATTTGTAAGTAGCCGTGTACATAATTTCTCGCATTTAGAAAGCATTGAAGTGTTTACAGTTCGTGAAAATATCAACTTGTCAGAGTTATTTGTAACAATGGAAAAAAGTGCTGAAACTGTGCCTTCTGAAAAAGACCCTAAAGCGGTAAAGGATTACTTTTTAAAGGTTTATCCCGATATGGATTTTGAAAAAGTATATGCCAGCGATATGAAGAAGATGATAAAATGGTTCAGTATTTTAAAAGCAAATAATGTTGAGATTAAACTGAGTGCAGTTGAAGAAGAAGGCGAAGTTGAAGGTGAAACAACCACAGCAGCAGAAGCTTAAGCAACGTCTTTATAAATTAATTGATTATAGCCGAGAAGAAATTTCTCGGTTTTTTTGTGATTGTTTCAATAAACTCTTCCAATTGTATCACAAACAGCTTTTAACAGCGACGTGGCGTCGTAGGTATCTTGCCCATGTTCCCACATCATTACACCACCAGCCGTATTTTTTGCTAGCATGGCTTTTTTCTTGGTAGTGGGTTGCCCATTATAGTAAATTTTATAGTTTGTAAATCCACCTGCAGTTACTGTAGCACTATCTGTTTGCGAACTGCCGCCTTGACCAAGAATACCACTATAAGTAAGCACTGTGCCAGTTTGTGTAATGCCACTTGGCCGACCATACGCCGGAATGCCGAGCACCGTTTTTGCGGCTGGGATACCTCTTGTGGTAATCCAATAATTTAAACAAGTTTGCGATAAAGTATAATCGCTGTGATGTTTGTAAGCCACAGTGGTATTAAAATCATCGTACGCCATAACATTGAAAAAATCTACATAATTAGCTGTCCACAAAACACTATTAATTGCATTCGTGTATTGACCAACATATTTGCCAGAGGTTAATGCCGTGGTTAAATAGTATAGCGAATTGGTGTGGCAACTATCGCTCAATTCTTTTATTAAAGCGGTGTAGGTAATATCCGTTCCATCGGTGGTAGATGGAAATTCCCAGTCTACATCCATACCATCCAACCCATAATTTCTTACTATATCCATTGCTTGTTTTACATAAATGGTTCGTCCTGCGGCTGTGGTGGCCATATTTTTCCAATCGGTTGTGCTACCGTTAAGGCTTATAAATACTTTTGCACCGTTTGCCTTTGCCTTGGTTCGTAAGGCAGTTAACACACTTGGGCTTGCCAATGTAATACCACCTGTGGTATTAACTGTTCCAAAAGCATAATTTATCACATTGCACATTTTAAATTTTATATCGGGAATGGTAGCTGGATCTCTATAACTAGGGAAATAGCCTACTACATAAAATCCAAATGCTGGCGGCGGAGCAATAGTTACGGGCACAATAACAGGTGGAATAATAATTGGATTATTGCTAACAGGGCTGGTTTTACTACAACTGCTTAAGTAAACTGTAGAAATTATTAACAGGCAGTAAAAGGCAATTTTTTTCATGCAGACTTTTTTGTCGTCGTAATTTATAGTAAAAATGCCGCTTTATGCAACTTTTAAATTTTTATTGCTGCTTTGTATTGGTTTTAAATAAAAAATAATTAGTAGGGTATTTTAAATAGCTTATTAAGTAACGCCTGCAAATTATTCTGATTGATATGTCTGCAAAAAAAGCAATAACCCATAATTTCTATTAAATTGAGCCTTCAATTTATTCCTACATGAAGCAGTCCATTATTGTATGCTCTATATTTTTATTATCATTTCAAATAGTAATAGCTCAAGATTTTTACAAAGCCTCACCTGAAGCCCAAGAATGGGTAAAAAAACAGTTTCGAAAGCTGAGCAAAGACCAACGCCTTGCACAATTAATGATTATTCGTGCCCACAGTAACCTTGGCCCAGATCATGTAAAACAAGTAACCGAGCTGATAACAAAATACAATGTTGGCGGTTTGTGCTTTTTTCAGGGCGGTCCCATCCGTCAAGCACAGTTGACGAATTTTTACCAAGGCATAGCCAAAACCCCATTAATGATTTGTATTGATGGCGAATGGGGGTTGGGTATGCGGTTAGATAGTGTGATTAATTATCCACGCCAATTAATGATGGGTGCAACGCAAGATGCTGGATTGATATATGAGTTTGGTAAAGCCGTGGGCGAACAATGCAAACGCTTGGGAATTCATGTAAATTATGCGCCAGATATTGATGTAAATAATAACCCCAACAACCCTGTAATTAATGATAGAAGTTTTGGCGAAGACAAGTATAAAGTAGCCTTGTATGGTGTAAAATATATGCAGGGTATGCAAGCTGTAAATGTGATGGCTTGCGCCAAACATTTTCCTGGTCATGGCGATGTGTCGGTTGATAGCCATTACGATTTGCCAATAATTAATAAAACCCGTGCACAGCTTGATAGCCTTGAGTTGTACCCGTTTCGTGAGTTAATAAAAGCTGGTGTTGGCAGTATGATGATTGCGCATTTATTTGTGCCAGCCATTGATACAATTGCTAATCAGGCTACTTCTTTATCCAACAAAAATGTAACAGGTTTATTAAAGGATCAACTCGGTTACAAAGGCATCACTTTTACCGATGGTTTGGGTATGAAGGGTATTACAAAATACTATCCTAGTGGCGAAGCAAGTGTGCAGGCATTAATTGCTGGTAACGATATGTTGTGTTTGCCCGAAAATGTTGGCGAAGCCATTACCAAAACAAAACAAGCAATAAAAGATGGCCGATTAAACTGGGACGATTTAAATAGCCGGGTTAAAAAAATATTATTGGCAAAATATAATCTCGGGTTAAGCAAGCCACAGGTGATAGATACAGTTGGCATTTTAACTACTTTAAATGAGCACACCAACCGCATAAAAACCTTGCTCGCAAAGAATGCCATCACTTTATTGCGTGCCAATAATACTAATTTATTGCCTTTGCAAAAAGGCAAACGTATTGCTTATATATCTATCGGTGCGGCTAAAGAACCAGTTGCCGCCACAAGATTAAAAGTTGAAAATAATGCTGATATATATTTATTTGGTAGCAAAGCCGAACTGGGCAAGCAGTTAATGGATGATAAAAATCAAGCGATAATTATTGATAAAACTGATAGTGCTGCTGCATTGCAATTAATCAATTCTATCAAGGCGAAAAATTATGATGTCATAGTTATTGGCGTTCATAATTACAGCCGCAGACCAGCCAATAATTATGGGTTAAGCAAACCCGTTTTGTACTTGTTGAACGAGTTGGAAAAATCAGATAAATCAATCTCATTATTCTTTGGAAACCCTTATGCCATCAGCTTTTCATGCAATGCACCTAACTTGGTAGCTTGTTACGAAGATGATGATATTACCCAAAATGCTGCTGTTGATTTTATTCAAGGTAAGCAACAAGCAAAAGGTAAACTGCCTGTTACTGTTTGTGATGGTTTACGGTTTGGTGATGGCATGGTTTATAACAGTTATTTCCCTAAAAATATCACTGCAGAAAGCAATGCAAGATTTTCTAAAATAGATAGCATTGCCAATGATGCTATTGCTAAAGGTGCGATGCCAGGCTGTGTAATATTGGCCGCAAAAAATGGCAAAGTTATTTATCAAAAAGCTTTTGGCACTACCATTATGAATGGTAAAGTACCAGTAACAAATGATATGGTGTACGACTTAGCATCTGTTACAAAAATATCTGCAACTACAGTTTCTGTAATGAAATTGTATGAAGAAGGCAAGCTAGATTTAGACAAAACTCTGGGCGATTATTTGCCTTGGGTAAAAGGTTCGGATAAAGCACCAATTAAATTACGAGATGTTTTATTGCACCAAGCTGGACTAAATCCCTTTATTCCTTTTTATAGAGAAGTGATTGATACTGCTACCGGAAACCCTTTGTGGGCTTACTTTTCAAAGGTTAAAGATGAGCAACACCAATTTAGAGCTGCAGAAAATTTATATGTTCGCAACGATTGGGAAGACACGTTATATAAACGCATTTTAACCAGTAAACTAACTGTGTCAAACAAATATGTGTACAGCGATAATGACTTTATTTTTCTTGGTAAAATTGTAGAAGTTATTTCTGGCAAACCACTAGATGTGTATGCCAAAGAAACGTTTTACAAACCCTTGAACATGACTACCACTACGTTTCATCCACGGGAATATATGCCATTGGAAAATATTGTACCAACAGAATTAGAAAAACAATTTCGCCAACAATTGCTTTGGGGCGATGTGCATGATGAAGGTTCGGCCATGTTTGGTGGCGTTGCTGGCCACGCAGGTTTATTTAGTAATGCTTACGATTTAGCACAACTGTACCAAATGTTATTGAACGGTGGTGAACTAAATGGGCAACGTTATTTAAAGAAAGAAACGGTTGAAAAATTTACTGCATACAGCAGCGATATAAGCCGTCGGGGGCTAGGTTTCGATAAGCCCGAAAAAGATAATGCCACCCGGAAAGATCCTTATCCATCTAAACTTGCATCGCATGAAACCTATGGCCACACTGGTTATACGGGCATTGGTGTTTGGGTAGATCCAAAAAGTGATCTTATTTACATCTTTCTATCTAACCGCGTAAACCCAACAAGAGATAATAATAAAATAAGTCAGCTAGGTGTTAGGGGTAAAATTCAAGATGCTATTTATATGGCGGTTGGAAAATGATTTTAAAGTGAATAGGAAGAACTATAATGGATAAAATCATTGATATGATAATAGCTGATGGGTTTTGTTCAATTAAGACTAAACCGTTGCAGTGTGCGACGCAACAAAAGCTGCAAAGCTTTACTATTGCTGGTTACATAAAAATTGCTTTAGTTATTTCACTATTCACTATTCACTCTTCACTGATAGCGCAAAACTCACTAGTACCTATAGGTTATTGGCGTGAACATTTGAATTACCAATCAACGCAGCAAGTAGTAAAAGGTGATAAAATTTATTGTGCCACCAACAATAATGTGTTTAGCGTAGACGCTTATAACAATGCCACACGATACAGTAAGGTAAATGGTTTGAGCGATTTTGGAGTCAGTTCAATTGCCTGGGACGATGCCACGCAACAACTGGTAATTGCTTACACCAATAGTAATATTGATGTACTAAAAGGCGATGCGGTTAAAAACATTAGCGATGTAAAAAGAAGCTCGGTTACAGGCAACAAAACTATTAATACTATTTATTGTAATGGCGGTTTTGCTTACCTGTGTAGCGGGCTTGGTGTGATAGTAATTAATCTAACAAAATATGAGGTAAAAGATACTTGGTTAATTGGTAATAATGGTAACCAGGTTGCGATAAATGGCTTGGTAAACGATGGTATTTTTTGGTATGCTGCAACCAATGATGGTTTGATGAGAGCTAGTGTGAATGCTACCAATTTATCCAACTATATTAATTGGCTTAACGTTAGTGGTAGTAATGGTTTGAGCAGTGGAATAGTACGAAACGTTTTTGCTGTTAATAGTAAAATGTTCACCTTAAAGAATGATAGTTTATTGGTATTAAATGGTATGGTTTGGAATCTATTTTATACAGATAATAATTGGCAAATTACAAACGTTACCGCATCAGAAAATAAAGTGTTAATATCCCAACAAAATACTACTAATATTGGTCGTGTATTACAAACAAATAGTAGTGGTGGAATAGAAAAGAACCTACTGAATAGCACTTATATTTCGTTGCCAAAACAAGCCATTGCTGATAATGGAAATATATGGATTGCCGATGCCAAACAAGGGCTTTCTAAATATGCAACTTCTTTTGCAAGTTATATCCCTAATGGCCCTTTGGGTAATGCAGATGGTGAAATGATGGTTGCTAATAACATATTGTATGTTGCCGCTGGCACCGTAAATAGTACATGGCAGGCACAACAAAACCGAAATGGTATTTATACTTTTAATGAAGAAGTATGGGATAATATTGGCTATTATAACAAACCAATTTTTGATTCAATTTTGGATATTGTTACACTTGCTATTGACCCTGCTAATCAAAATATTTGGGCTGGTAGTTATGGTGGTGGGTTAGTAAATATTAATGGGGCTGCTATAAAAATTTATAAACAAAATAACTCATCGTTGCAAGCTGTAGTTGGCTCTAGCATTGATTATCGTATTAGTGGGTTAGCTTTTGACAACGCCAATAATCTTTGGATAAGTAACTATGGTGCTTCACAAAACTTAAGTGTTCGTAAGGCTGATGGGACGTTTAAATCTTTTCAAATTCCATTTATACATTCTGAAAACGCAGTGAGTCAAATTACTATTGATGATGCCAATCAACTATGGATTGTAAGCCCGTTGGGTAATGGTTTATTTGTGTATAATTATGGTAAAAACATTGATGCGGTTAACGATGATAGTTGGAAGTTTTTTAAGACTGGAAAGGGTAGCGGTAACCTGCCAAACAATACGGTTTACTGTACCATAAAAGATAAAAATGGGCTCATTTGGATTGGTACTGCGAAAGGTATTGGCGTGGTACAATGCCCAACCGAAGTATTTGCCCAAAACTGCGAAACTTATTTGCCAATAGTACAGCAGGATAGATTTGCAGGCTATTTATTTCAAGATGAAGAAGTGCATACTATAGCGGTAGATGGGGGCAACAGAAAATGGGTAGGAACAAAAAATGGCGTATGGTTATTATCGCCAGAAGGTGATAAAATCATCTATCGATTTACGGTTGATAATAGCCCGTTGCTAAGTAATGATATAAAACGAATAGCCATTGATCCACAAAACGGAGAAGTGTATATCGCTACAGCCAATGGTATTTGTAGCTTTAGAAGTACGGCTACTGAAGGTGGCGAAACCAATAGCAATGTACTGGTATTCCCTAATCCTGTACCACCAAATTTCAGCGGTACTATTGCCATAAAAGGCTTGGTAGATAATGCTTTGATAAAAATTGCCGAATTAAATGGCCGGCTCATTTATCAAACAAGGGCTTTAGGCGGACAAGCTATTTGGGATGGCAAAAACTACAAAGGCGAGAAGATTGCCAGCGGCGTGTATTTGGTAATAATTAGAGATAATACGGGTAATGAAAAAGTAGTAACCAAAGTGGTTTTAGTAGGCGGCAGATAAAGATTAATAAGGAAGGAAGGGAACACGTGTACAGAAGGATTAAAGCAGATTTTATGCGTTAAAATATGCTGCTTCAGTGAAATTAAAAAGTGAGCCGCTCGTTTTGAACGGCTCACTTTTTTTATGAAAATCTAGAGTTCAATTAATTATCGAGCCGCCGTAGTGTGCGCCAAAACGAAGTATTATACTAGTACGAACTTTATTACAAAAAATTGGGAATCCTTTTTTAATCCGCCTAATTATGTCTTACCAGCTTCAGTATTAATATATCCGTCTTGTAAATTCTACACCATTTCACCAAGTACCAAATCCTTCACTTTACTTAATAAAATACGCTCTTGCAACATGCTGTCGCGGTAGCGAATGGTAACGGTCTGGTCTTCAATTGTTTGATGATCGATGGTTACGCAGAACGGTGTACCAATGGCATCTTGCCTGCGATAACGCTTACCAATGGCATCTTTTTCTTCATAAAAACATTTGAAATAAGGCTTGCATTCGTCCATTAAATCGCGGGCTATTTCTGGTAAACCATCTTTTTTAGTCAACGGCAAAATTGCCAGTTTATTAGGGGCTAATTTTGCTGGTAAATGCAATACCACACGGTTGTCGGTAGTGCCATCTTCTTTGGTAATTGTTTCTTCTTCGTAGCCATTTGCCAGTATCAACAAGAACATCCTATCTAAGCCAATTGAGGTTTCTACAACGTATGGGATGTAGTTGCC
>JAYVNQ010000130.1:0-5239 GCA_043758365.1 Chitinophagales bacterium | reverse complement strand
GAAGTAAATTTTTACCAGATTATTTATTTGCATTTATAATCAACGTAATTTACTACACGTCTATTTTAAATAAGTACCAACTCTTGATTCGCATAAATTACTGAAAAACAACTGAATATTATCATCAGAAAAAAGTTTGGCAACCAACAATCCTAGCAACAAAAAAGGTAAATTCATTGATTAGTTTAAAAAGATGTTGATGAAAGCAACACCAACATCAGCAAAAAATACCTTTAAAAATTAGCGGAAAGTTGAAATATATTGTCATTCATTATTCACTTTTTAATCTTCTCTTGCCAATCCAACACACCACCAACCACATTAACCGTGTTGGTAAAGCCCATTTGTTCAAGCATCATGCAAGCCATCATGCTACGCTTGCCGCTACGGCAATTAATAATCACTTCTTCGTTACGCAAATCCTCAATATCTTCTATTTGCATACCTTGTATTTTACCTAATGGAAACAGTTTACCACCAATATTAAATTCGGCATATTCACTTGGTTCACGTACATCTAGAAGGTTCAATTTTTCACCTGCATCCATTCTTGCTTTTAGTTGCTCAACAGAAATTTCGGTCATAGTTTAGTTGGTTTTAGTTGTGTCTTTAATAGGTGCGGTGTTACTGATATAAATATCCATTGTAGATCCACCCCTTAGTTTATTAGTTGTTTTTTGTCCGGGTACAATTTCGCTTGTTGGCTCAGGTGCTTGCTTTACCACAAAGGCATTTAAGCTATCACTTACGCTGCCCATTACCACCAACGAACCCGTACTTAAACCCATAGAACCTAACATGCTTTTTGCTTGCGAATAGGTTAGCCCAACAAGGTCAGGAACATTGATATCATTACTTCCTACGCCACTGCCCAATACAAAGTCAACTGTACTACCTAGTGGTATTTTGGTACCGGGTTTTATAATTTCTTTACGGTACAATTGTTCTAAAACGGCGTTACGGGCAAAGTCTGCACGGTAGCTGGTATCTCCTAATTTTAAGCCCATGCTTTGCAGATATAGCTCAGCACTTTTGTAAGAATAACCAACTAAACTTGGCATACCAATTAATGGTGGCACGGCACGGTTAATTGATAAATAAATAGTGCGTCCTTTTTTAACCATGGCATCGCCTTCGGGTATTTGTTTAGTAATTGTTAGTCCGGGAACTTCGGTTGTAAATACGCTATCAGTAATTTCTACCCTAAAGCCTTTTTGCTCCAAACTTAATTTTGCTGCATACACATTTTGCCCAATAATATCTGGTACTTTCTCGTATTTGTCATGCCCAGTTATCCAACTCAAAGAGGTAAAAAAACCAAGGACTAACACTACAAGAAATAATATACCGACTACGATATTTATCCAAAGTGGTTTATGGGTAATGAATTTAAACACGATTATTATTTGTGATTGATGATTTAAAATTTATTACACGAATTAAAACTAATTACATGAATTGCACGAATTAAAGCTATGGGCATGTAGTGCTTTCAATTACCTATTTCTTGATTAAGGGATTTAATAATTAAATGCTTCCTCAATTACAGCCGTATAAAATTCTTTTAAAGTCCAGCCCATTGCTTTTACTTGTTGTGGAATAATGCTTGCTTCGCTTTGACCTGGCACCGTATTTACCTCTAACATATACGGCTTGTTATTGGCTTCGTTTAAAATAAAATCTATCCTAACAATGCCCCTACAATTTAAAACCTCGTAGGCTTTTTTTGCTGCTGAACGAATAGCTTCTGCTATAGGGTTATCTAAAATAGCTGGTGTAATCTCTTCACTTAAACCTTGGTATTTTGCTTCAAAATCAAAGAATTCTTTTTTGGTAATTACTTCTGTTATTGGCAAGGTAATAATCTCTCCATTTGTTTTAAATACACCAATCGTAAATTCTCTACCCTTAATAAATTCTTCAATCAAAATCTGATTATCTTCTTTAAAAGCTTTGTCTAGTGCAGGTTGTAGCTCATTAGGTTGGTTTACTTTACTCATACCAATACTGCTGCCACCATTATTTGGCTTTACAAAAACAGGTAGTTGTAACTGTTGTAAAATAGCTTCGGTAGATGTTGATGTATGCTTAAAAAGATGCAACCCCTTAGCTACATTAATACCACCAAAAGCAGCCACTGCTACGGTGTAGCGTTTATTAAAAGTTAGGGCAGATGTTGCCGCATCGCAACTGGTATATGGCAGATGTAGCATATCAAAATAGCCTTGTAATTTTCCATCTTCACCTGGTGTACCATGAATACATAACAACACTGCATCAAACGTTATTTTCTTCCCATTATCTATAATCGAAAAATCCTCTCTATTCGCTTTTGACTTTTCTCCATTAACCGCTTCGTACCACCAGCCAGTTTCGTTAATATCAATTTTGTACCAGTCAAATTTATTTGTATCAATATTATTACCAACTGTAACGGCACTTTTATAGCTAATAACCGCTTCGCCACTAAGGCCACCTGTAACCAATGCAATCTTTTTTTTCATAATTATTTCGATTGATGCCAAATATATTAAACCAAAGCCATCGTCTGTATCATAAAATCATTCTCAAAATGCTAAAAATGCAAAAGGTGAAAAACCATAATCGTTTTTCACCTTTTTTGGAAGGAAATATCACCTCCCGTTACTGATGTTACCGCTTATGGTAACAGTTATTGACATGATAAATTTAAAACTTAAAATTGATACCTACAAGGGTTTTACAGAATATAGTTTAGCACATTTTCTTTTGCGAAAACTATAAATGCAACGCTGCTTTTTTTGTTAACAATGCTTCTACGGTTTCTTCATACATTTCATCTGGTACGCAACAATCAACCGGGCAAACGGCGGCACATTGTGGCTCTTCGTGAAAACCTTGGCACTCTGTACATTTATTTGGGGTAATGTAATACGTATCAACACTAATTGGCGCCATACGTTGTTTAGCTTCAACCACAGTACCATCTAACAACGTAAAACTATTTGTAAGTGATGTACCATCTGCCATTGCCCATTCTACACCACCTTCGTAAATAGCGTTATTAGGACATTCGGGTTCGCAAGCCCCACAATTAATACATTCGTCTGTTATTTTAATAGCCATAAGAGTAAATTTGTTTTTAATGCTGCGAAAATAAACTTCTAAACTGATTTAATACAAATGGATTTACAACAACGGATTAATTTAATGGTTCAACTTGGCAAATTTATGTTAAGTAACGATGAAGAATGGCTTGCCACCAAAGATAAAGCTGCTAGAGAAAACCCTTGGTTTACAGATGAATTTATTATATTATCTATTAAAAATATCGTTCATCAATATTTAGATAAACAAAAACTGACTGATTGGGCTAACAGCTACAATGTACACGACTTTCAACCACAACCTAAAAATGTGGGTGTAGTAATGGCTGGTAATATTCCGTTGGTTGGTTTTCATGATTTTTTATGTGTATTTATGAGTGGTCATCAACAAACTATTAAAGCATCTAGCAAAGACGAGATACTGATAAAATTTTTGGTAAAAAAGATGTACCAATGGGAGGTAACTATTCAAAATTATATAGCATTTGCTGAAAACTTAAAAGGTTGCAACGCTTATATAGCCACAGGCAGCAACAATAGCAGCCGTTATTTTGATTATTATTTTGGAAAATATCCCAATATTATCCGTAAAAATAGAACATCTGTTGCAATTTTAAATGGTGATGAAACTGCTAATGACTTGGATAAGTTGAGCGATGATATTCAATTATACTTTGGGTTGGGCTGTAGAAATGTTACCAAATTATATGTGCCAAAAGGCTATGATTTTATTCCGCTATTAAAGGCTTTAGAAAAATATGATCATTATTTTTTGTATCATAAATACAAACACAATTACGATTACCAATTGGCTTTACTAATGATGGGGAATAAATTTTATATGACTAATCAATCGATTGTATTTGCAGAAAATGAGGCTATTTTCTCACCAGTAAGCCAGGTTAATTATGAATATTACATTGATAAAGAATCCCTACTTAATAACTTAAAAGGCGATATAAATATTCAGGCAATTATTGGGCAGAATGGGATCACTTTCGGGTTGGCCCAGCAACCTTCATTAACCGATTATGCCGATGGTGTAGATACGATGAAGTTTCTGGTTAATATTTAATAATATTTTACCCAAATAAATAAAGTAATCAAAACAAAAAGAGATTTCTCTCACACAATCACATTAATCAATCTAATCTCTCTAAATCACAGTCCAGACATATATAAAAAAATAAAGCCCTCCTGTGGAAACAGGACGGCCTCTAACGATTGCTTGCCATATGAAAAAGAGTTAATTAACTATCGTACTTGCAAGCTGCATCTCAAAATCAATCTTCACGTGATAGTTACCCTATAAATTATTTTTTGATTGAATCAACTTTTGCTTTTGCAGAATCAACTACAACTTTAGCAGAATCAACTTTTGCTTTAGCAGAATCTAGAGACTTTAAAGAATCAGCAGCTCTCATTGAATCAGCAGCAGAAGTGTCAGTTTTACCAGTGCCACAAGCAGCGAAAGCACCTAGTACACATACGAATAATAATTTTTTCATTTTTGAGTGTTTTGTTGTGAGTGAATTTATTGTTAATGCCGCAAAGACATAAAAAGTAACCCACCATTTTAAAACTTTTTTAAATTATTTTTTTAGTATCGTTTTGGGTTACTTTTATAGCCCTACATGTATTAATATTTACACAGTGAAAGTAGAATCAAACGAACAAGCACTACTGAAAGGATTGGCAAATGATGATACAAAGGCCATAGAAACCATTTATAAGAGCAACTTTAATATGGTTCAAAATTTTATCATCAATAATAATGGTAGTTACGATGATGCTAGGGATATTTTTCAGGAAGCAATGATTGCACTATATGAAAAAGCTAAAAGTGATTCATTTGTTTTAACCTCGAAAATAAGTACTTATGTATATTCCATATGTCGGCGGCTCTGGCTTAAACGACTTCAACAATTGGGAAGATATTCGAACCAGATTGATAGCCTTAAAGAAACTGTGGCTGTTGAAGATGACCTCGAATATCATGAAAAAAAGAATGCAGAATTTATAATAATGGATAGGGTTTTAAACAGCCTTGGCGAGCCTTGTAAAAGTTTACTAGATGGGTTTTATGTAAAAAAGATAGATATGCAAGCATTGGCAAAAGAGTTTGGCTATACAAATGCCGACAATGCTAAAAA
>JAYVNQ010000129.1:0-5373 GCA_043758365.1 Chitinophagales bacterium | reverse complement strand
TGGGTTTTCGTTTATAAAATTTACGCCATCAAAATCACCTACAAAATATTGCATGGTGGTATTTTGAGAAGTAAACAGTACCCATTTTGTTTTGCCTGGTCGTCCATCAATTGACACCTGCATTAAATCTGGACATTCCCACACACCACTCGTATCTCCCAACGGACCAAACACACTTATTTGCTGCCATTGTTGTAAATTTGGGGATGAAAAAAAGCCAATCTGGTGCTCGTTAGGAAAAGACAAAGCCATTATCCATTGTTTTTTTGGTTGGTACCAAAATACATTAGGATCTCGAAAATCTTTTTTGTGATAATCTAATACAGGGTTGCCTTTTAACTTAGTCCAACTAATGCCACCATCATTACTATATGCTAAGTTTTGAGTTTGCAAGGTATCTGTATGGCCTGTGTAAATGGCTACCAGGGGTGGTTTATTTGCCGTACCAAAACCAGTTGTATTGTGGACATCTACTACTGCCGAACCCGAGAAAGCCATGATGCCATTTTCTTCTTTTATAGCTACGGGCAAATGCTGCCAATGAATTAAATCTTTACTGGTTGCGTGGCTCCATGTCATGTGACCCCAAACATTTGCAAAAGGATTTGACTGAACAAATAAATGATAAACACCATTATGATAGACCAAACCATTGGGATCGTTAATCCAGTTTTGTTGTGTGGTAAAATGATATTTTGGTCTATAAACCTCTTGATATAATTTATTTTGTGCTGCACTTTGAAGACTTATCAATAGCAACAAACCGATGTGTTTCATGAGGGGGAAGTTAGATATAAAAATAGCCTTTTATTATAACAGTTTTGCCGCCTTTTCTAAATCTTCGGGTGTATCAATTTCTACACCCATATAATCTGTTAGAACCATTTTTAACTGCACACCGTTTTCTAAATAACGCAAACATTCAATTTTTTCGGCTGCTTCCATTGGGGTTATATCCCATTGGGTAAAGCTTAGCAAGGCCGCTTTACGAAAAGCATACACACCAATATGTTCGTAATAAGTTGAGGTTGCATTTTTATCTCGGTGATATGGAATAACTGAACGACTGAACATCATCGCATTCATATTTTTATCTACTGCAACTTTTACATAATTAGGGTCTTCAATTAGCTGTTCGTCTTTTAAAATTTGCATTAGCGAAGCTACTTGAATTTTGTTCTCTGCATCATTTTCAAAAACTTGCAACAAACGTTGCAATGGTTCTTTTTTTACAAAAGGTTCGTCGCCTTGTACATTTACAATTATGTCCACATCCATAACCTTTGCGGCTTCTGCAATACGGTCGCTACCGCTTTCGTGTTGAGCTTTGCTCATTACAGCTTTACCGCCATTATTTATTATTTCATCGTAAATAATTTCGCTATCTGTTACCACAATCACATCGTCAAATAAGCCTGTTGCAAAGGTGTTGTCGTGTGTGTGACGAATGACCGTTTTGTTGCCCAGCACCTGCATCAATTTTGCAGGAAACCGAGTGGCAGCGTAACGTGCAGGTATCATGGCTACTATCTTCATTAATTCGGTATTATTGGCTTTAAATTAAAAATCCCCTCAGCAATTGAGAGGATTTTAGGGCTTATATTTTTATCAATTAATTATTCAACATTAACGGCATTACTAACATCAGCAAATCTTCACCTTCGGCTTGCTCACTTGGTTTAATTAAACCAGCTTTTGTTGGGGTTGATAATTCTAATCGCACTTCGGTTGTATCTGCTGCGTTCAACATTTCTATCAAAAATTTTGCGTTAAAAGCAATTTGCAAATCCTCACCATCGTATTGGCAATTCATACGTTCATTACCCTCAAAACTAAAGTCAACATCTTGTGCTGCCATTTGCAACTCGCTGCCGGTAATGCTTAGTGCCACTTGATTGGTACTCTTATTACTAAAAATACTCACACGCCGTAAGGCGCTCTGAAAATCAGATTTTGTAACCACTAATTTATATGGGTTATCGGCTGGAATTACCACTTTATAATCAGGAAAACGTGCATCAATTAGGCGACAAATCATTTGTATATCACCATGGTTTACAAATAAATGGTTGCTATTGTAGCTTACAGTTATTTCATCGTCATTATCTGGTAAGGCATTGCGTAATAAATTTAATGGCTTTTTAGGCACAATAAACGAATCTGTTTTAGTAGCAAATGTGTCCGTTCTTTTATAGCGAACCAAACGGTGCGCATCGGTGGCTACAAATTGGACTCCTTCTTTACTCAACTCAAAATATACACCTGTCATTGCTGGGCGCAAATCATCGTTACTTACAGCAAATAATGTTTTATTTATAGCCGTAACCAAAGCTGTACTTTTCATGGTAAAACCAGTGGTACCATCACCTGCAGGCTCTTTGGGGAAATTATCTGGGTTTTCACCAGGCACTTTGTATTTACCATTATCGCTGGTAATTTCTACTGCAAAATTCTTATCAATATTAAATGTCAAAGGTTGGTCTGCAATATTTTTTAAGCTATCAATTAATATTTTTGCTGGAATACAAACCTTACCATCGGCCTTACTCTCAACTTCCATTTGCACACGCATAACGGTTTCTAAATCGGTAGCGGTAATGCTCAGTTTTTTATCTTCAATATCAAACAGAAAATCTTCTAGTATTGGTAAAACTGTGTTGGCATTAATTACGCCATTAATTTGTTGTAAATGTTTTAAAAGCGACGATGAGGAAACAATAAACTTCATTCTATAGCAAATTTTATGTTGGCAACAAACGTACTGCTATTTACCAATATTATTTTGAGAGATATTGGCTTGATTGGGTTTATCAACAGCCAATGTGGTAATTGTGTGGATTAGGAATTGTAATTGTTGTAACCAAGGGCGATTTTCTGATTGGTAGAAGCCTTTATTTTTGATGAACAGCATGATATACAAACAATCGTTAACACCACAACAAGCCCTACAAAAACTCAAACATTTTTGTGGCTATCAAGAGCGTAGCCATTACGAAACGCAACAAAAATTGTATAGCTTGGGGTTATATAAAAAAGATGTAGAAATATTATTATCGCAATTAATAGAAGAAGATTATTTAAATGAGGAACGCTATGCTACTGCATTTGCCAGCGGTAGATTTAGAATAAAACAATGGGGTAAAATGAAAATTAAATACGAGTTACAACAACATAAAGTAAGCAGTTACAATATTGCCAAAGCACTAAAAGCTATTGATGGGACGGACTATTTAAAAACATTAGCAACGCTTGCTGAAAAAAAATGGTTGAGTTTAAAAGGTGAGCAATATTTAAATCGACAAGCAAAGACAAATAGCTATTTATTGCAAAAAGGGTTTGAACAAAACTTGATTTCAGCTGCTATACTAAGGCTTAAAACCACAGGAAAAGAAGGGTCTAATTTTTTATAATTTTACAACATGCGTTATTACTTTACTATCTTATTTATTTGTATCACTTGCTTTGCATTTGGGCAAAAGTTGACGTGTAAAAATGAGTTACGTTTTACAACAGATAACGATGCGTATTTGCTGCAAAAAAAAGATGGCTATTATACAAATGGTCTGTTTTTAAAACTTAGTTCTGCTACAGAAAAGCGTGGTAAAAAAATTATTAATAGTTACGAGTTGGGACAAATGATTTTTACACCACAAAATGTATTTTTTTACAGAGAAGGTGGTATTGATAGGCCATTTTGTGGATACTTGTATTTTACCTACAATAAAGCCATTTTTTTATCTAAACAACAAGTGGTGGAATGGGCCGTAAGCTTAGGTACTGTTGGGCCAAACTCACTTGGTGAAAATGTGCAAGAAACAATACACAGATGGTTTCAATTTAAAAGCTTTAAAAGCTGGGATACACAAATAGCCAATGAAATTGGGCTTAATGTAACCGTTAAATATGCGGTTAGTTATAGCCCTTTTAATACTAAGCTAATTAAGCTTATTCCAGAAGTTGAAGCAACAATTGGTAGTACTTTTACCAATGCAAAACTTGGTGGTTATTTATGTTTTGGTTTGATGGAAAATAATGAGAATAGCACCTTATTTAATGCTAGTATTAATAATAAAAAATTTAAGAAAAACTACAACGCAGAACTGTTTGCCTATTGGCATCCACAACTAACGGCACAAGTGTATAATGCAACAGTGCAAGGTGGGTTATTTACTAATGATGGCAAGGATGTAACAGCCACTATTTGGCCAACAATTTATAGCCAATCATTCGGCTTATTAGTGGCAGCTGGTAGGCTTACAACAAAGTTAGAAGTTACTTTTCTTACACAAGAAGCACAAAGCCAAAAAGCACCGCAACGTTATGCTAGTATTGGTGTTGGGTACAAGTTTAACTAACCAATTTTAATAGCAACATGCCACTCACAATAACTATAATACAATCTGCTTTGGTATGGGAAAATGTAGATGCCAACTTAGAATTATTTACCCAAAAAATAAATAGCATTACCGATAAAACTGAAGTGATTGTATTGCCAGAAATGTTTAGCACAGGCTTTAGCATGCAACCAGAAAAACTAGCCGAAACAATAGACGGCAAGGCTATAAACTGGATGAAAAAAATAGCAATTGAAAAGCGGGTAATTATTACTGGTAGCTTAATGATTAAAGAGAATGGTAAATATTTTAACCGCTTAGTTTGGATGCTACCAAATGGCGAATTTGGTTATTACAATAAGCGTCATTTATTTGGCTATGCCAATGAAGATAGCTACTACACAGCAGGTAATAAACGCTTAATTGCCCAAGTAAAAGGCTTTAAAATAAATTTGCAGGTTTGCTATGATTTACGTTTTCCTATCTGGGCTAGGCAAGCAAGCAGTAGCGAACCAGAATATGATATTTTGCTGTACGTAGCCAACTGGCCAGAACGTAGAAACCATGCTTGGAAAACCTTATTAACAGCAAGGGCTATAGAAAACCAATGCTATGTAGTTGGTGTAAATAGGGTTGGAAATGATGGCCATAATATTTATCATAGTGGTGATAGTATGGTACTAAATGCAATGGGCGAAACCTTGTATAACAAAGCAGATGACGAGGATATTTTTACCATTACTCTAGAGAAAGAACCGCTTGATGAAATAAGAAATACACTGCCTTTTTTAACGGATGCAGATGGGTTTAGAATTGTTTGATTTCTAATGGCACGAATTGAGGCGAATTAAACGAATTATTATTCAAACAGTTAGAAGCTGTTTGAGTTAATTATTTAAAAAAGTTTACAGTCTGGGTTACAGATACTAAAAAAGGAAGCCAGTCGTTAAAGCGTTAATGACAAAAAAAACAAATTTTCAACTGACTTTCAGTGGCAAATTATAGCAAGTTTGCTGACATTACAAAGAAAACCTAAGTG
>JAYVNQ010000128.1:0-5375 GCA_043758365.1 Chitinophagales bacterium | reverse complement strand
CTTGGATAGTTATTTCGCACATAACTACACCTTAACGTATCAGAAACCACTGTAATTTTATACATCCAAAATAGCATACATTTTAGATCACTACCGATAGATTAATTAGTGTTTGTAGACTAAGCCAATTTGGCTTGTAAAGCTGTATCTAACGCATCTAAAAATTCTTCTGTGTATAGGTAATGTTCACCATGGTTTACTTTATTGCCATAAATGCAAACCGCTAAATCTTTGGTCATTTTACCGCTTTCTACCACTTCAACGCAAACGGTTTCTAAGGCTTGGCAGAAATTAACTAAGGCTTGGTTACCATCTAATTTGCCACGGAATTCTAAACCTCTTGTCCATGCAAAAATTGATGCAATTGGGTTGGTAGAAGTTGGTTTACCTTTTTGGTGTTCACGGTAGTGACGAGTAACGGTACCATGTGCAGCTTCTGCTTCCATAACCGTACCATTTGGTGTTACCAAAACAGAGGTCATTAAACCAAGGCTACCAAAACCTTGAGCTACTATATCGCTTTGTACATCACCATCGTAGTTTTTACAAGCCCATACAAAATTACCGTTCCATTTAAGTGCAGAAGCTACCATGTCATCAATTAAACGGTGCTCATAAGTAATACCAGCATCAGCGTATTTGGCTTTAAATTCGTTTTGATATACTTCTTCAAAAATGTCTTTAAAACGACCGTCGTATTTTTTAAGAATGGTGTTTTTTGTAGAAAGATATAACGGCCATTTTTTGGTTAATGCTTGGTTGAAGCAGCTACGGGCAAATCCGTAAATACTTTCATCGGTATTGTACATGGCTAAAGCAACGCCATCGCCTTTAAAGTTGAATACTTCAAACTCTTGTACAGTGCCATCTTCACCTTCAAACTTAACTGTTAATTTACCCTTGCCTTTGGTTACAAAATCAGTAGCACGGTACTGATCGCCAAATGCATGACGACCGATGCAAATAGGGGCAGTCCAGTTTGGTACTAAACGTGGCACATTGCTACAAACAATTGGCTCACGAAAAACAGTGCCATCCAAAATGTTACGAATTGTACCATTGGGACTTTTCCACATTTGTTTTAACTTAAATTCTTCTACACGTTGCTCATCTGGAGTGATGGTGGCACATTTAATACCAACACCGTATTGCTTAATGGCATTTGCAGCATCAATAGTAACTTGGTCGTTGGTTTCGTCACGGTATTCCATGCCCAAATCGTAATATTTAATATCCACTTCTAGGTAAGGAAGAATTAATTTGTCTTTAATAAATTTCCAGATAATTCTGGTCATTTCGTCGCCATCTAATTCCACAACAGGGTTGGCAACTTTAATTTTTTGTGGCATGATTACACGTTTAAATTTTTTATAAGGATGACAAATGTAATACAATACTATTTTTATAGTACACAAACAATTGTGCAATCGTTATCGTACATATTTGTATGAAAAAACTTGTTCTATTTATTCCAGCAGCTTTATTTTTTATTGCAATAACTGTTGGTAATATTGGCTGTACAAAAACAATCATTCCAATGTCAGATACAACTGTAATTGCACCAATTATCCCAACACCTGCCCCAGCATTAATTTATAAATCGTATTTAGCCCTTGGCGATTCCTATACCATTGGACAGGCTGTAGATAGTGCCGAACGATTTCCTGCACAAACTGCAGCTTTACTAAAGACACAAGGTTTTAACATAATACCTTTACAATATATTGCTACAACTGGCTGGACGACCACCAATCTTAGTAATGCCATTACCAGCGTAAATCCACAAGGCCCATTTGATATAGTGAGTTTATTAATAGGCGTTAATGACCAATATCAAAATAGAAATATTAATGACTATGCAGGTCGTTTTTCGCAATTGTTACAAACGGCTATTCAGCTTGCAGGTAACAAACCAACGCATGTTTTTGTGTTAAGCATTCCTGATTATGGAGTAACACCTTTTGGTGGCAATAATCCAACAATTAGCCAACAAATTGATGCCTACAATGCTTTTAATAAACAAGTAATGCTAGGTATTTCTGGTGTAAATTATTTAGATATTACACCCTCATCTCGCTTAGCTGCAACTGATAGAACCCTTATTGCCATTGATGGTTTGCATCCAAGCGGTAAGCAATATGCACTTTGGGCAAATCAGTTAGCCCCGCAAATGCTTACGGCTTTAAAGTAGATTTTTTGGTAATCAGCAGTAGTAATTCTATATATCATCACATGCGTCACACACTTGTAATATTATATACTCTTTGAGCAATAATTTCTATCAGTTTTATTCAATAACTTTTAGTTGAGTATCATTTAAAGTAAAAGTAAATAACCCTTCAAATTCGAAATTGTAATCATTGTAATCAAGAAACTCTACCTCGAAGGTTGTTTCATCCAAAACCTCTGAATTACTCCTCTCCTCCCAGTTTTTAATACAGGATTAATATTTCCAATCAGTTCTATAATTTGATATTAATAAAGCATAAATCCTCTAAATTATTTCCCATCAATTGCTTTTGCAATAGCAAACGCAGCAGCTGCAGCTGCAGCACCAATCAGCATTACTTTTAAGCCGCCAACAATTGGGTTAATCCCCGTTATTTTACTTTTAAAATACCCGAATATAAACAAACAAATAAGGGTAACAACTACCGATAATTTTAAAGCATCAGTTATATTGGTTACAAAAAAATACGGACTTAAGGGAATTAAGCCTCCCACAATGTATGACATACCAATATTAAAAGCACTTCTAGTAGCACGTTTTGGGTCAGGTTTATCAAGCCCTAGTTCATGCTTCATCATAAAATCAACCCATCGGTCTTTATCCTTACAGATTTCTGCAACTGCTTGGTCTTGTAAGGCTTGGCTAAAACCCCATTCTCTAAAAAAAACACGCACTTCTTCTTTTTCTACTTCTGTTTTGGTTTCTATTTCGTCGTATTCATTTTTAAGTTCGCTATTGTAGTGGTCCTGCTCTGTTTTGCCAGCCAAATAACCACCCAAGCCCATCGCAATTGAGCCAGCAGCAATTTCAGCAATACCAGCAATGACTATTAAATTAGTATTATTTACAGCGCCGCTTAAACCTGCAGCCAATGCAAAAGGTACGGTTAATCCATCGCTCATGCCAATTACAATATCTTTTAATAAATCTGAGCTGGTTAAGTGGTTTTCTTGGTGGTGATGGTGGTGATGTTGCATTGATTGCAGTTAATTTAAGGTAATAACTGGTCATCAAATATAAACCACAAAACAGTTGCCTACCTTCATGTTTTAATACACTTTAAAAGTTTTGATTACAGGTAATTTATTATGAGAAAAATTGTATTTCTTATTTTGTTAGTAACAATATTAGCGGCTTGTAAAACTACAAAGTATACAAACCCACATATTGCAATAGAAACCCAATTTGGAGATATTGAGTTAGAGTTATATCCATCAAAAGCCCCCAAAACGGTAGCCGCTTTTTTATTCTATATCGACTCTGGTTTTTACGAACGAAGCAGCTTTTATAGGGTTTTAAACCTTACTAATCAACCATCGGATGTTCTAAAAACCGAGCTAATTCAAGGTGGTATTTGGCGAACGAACAATAAAAGAGTAAAAAGCCTTGCAGGCATTCCTCACGAATCGACCCAGCAAACAGGCTTACAGCATAAAACTGGCACAATTTCTATGGCAAGACTAGCACCAGGCACTGCTACTAGCGAATTTTTTATTTGTATTAAAGACGAGCCCGGGCTCGATTTTAACGGTGAAAATGCCCCCGATAAACAAGGCTTTGCTGCGTTTGGAAAAGTAGTAAAAGGTATGGGGATTGTTAGAAAAGTGTATCAAGAAAATGATAACGATCAAGCATTTGATCCACCAATAACTATCTTTAAAATAGTGCGATTATAGGGCTATTTCTTATTACAATGTCCCCTTCTTTGCTAATAATAATCTGTGGTTTGCCTTTAAATTCTTTTACCACCCCATAAATACAAACCTCTTTATCGGCATAAAATTCCTCAGGTTTTGGTGTAAAGTTTTTACGCCCTGCTTCTTCAATTACAATGGTTAAAGGCGATTGCGGATAAGGTGCTCCCATATTTAACAGCGTAATTTTATTATCCGATTTATCAAAATATTTACCGCCATAAATTTTACCACAAACTGTTACACTATCGCCAATATGTTTGGCAGCTTCATCGGGGGTAATTTTTGTTTGAGCTGATGCTGAAAAAGAACCTAGAATTATGAAAGAGAAAGCAATAAAGAAGTTATGCATGATTTTAGTTTTATAAAGGGTTGTTTAAAACAATTTTATACCATAGTAACCAATGGCTGTAAACAAAGCACAGCGTGTAATAACACCAACGCAACACCAAGTTGCTAATTTGTGCATCTGTACATTAAACCCGATACCAACCGCAATACTTACAGGTGCACCAACAGTTAACGTGCCAAGAAAGCCTAGCCCAACTATACCATATTTTTCCATTAAGTTATGTGCCAAACTTGGTTTTTTGTTAGGGTCAACAACTTTTGGTTTGCGGTATTTACTAATAAATTTTTCAATTTTTTCGCCTAAAAAAGCAGCTACAAATACACCAATAATACCACCTGTCATACTTGCTAAAAAAATAACCCAAGGCGATAAATGCAACATGAAACCTGTTGGTATTGCGGCATACACTTCAAACGTAGCGAGCCCAATAACGGTAAGTATTTTATACAACATTGGTTATAATAGTATTGAAAAGCACCGAGTGAAACTAAATGAATAAAACAACATAAGATTTATAAAAACTGTGCCGTTAGAGTTTCATAAATAAAAATCCCGCCATTGCAGCGGGACTAATTTTTCATTTTTCACTATCCCCTAACTAGTTTCCAGCAACTTGTCTTCTAATAATATTTAATGCTGCACCGGCTTTAAACCACTCAATTTGTTGCTCGTTGTAAGTATGATTTGCAAGTACTTCATCAGATGTACCATCTTTATGATGGAACACCAATGTAAGTGGCTTACTTGGCGTAAAATGCGTTAAGCCAACTACATCAATAGAATCGTCTTCTTGAATTTTATCGTAGTCAGATTTGTCAGCAAAAGTTAAGCCTAACATGCCTTGTTTTTTTAGGTTGGTTTCGTGGATACGTGCAAACGATTTTGTAAGCACAACACGCACACCTAAATGACGAGGTTCCATAGCAGCATGTTCACGAGAGCTACCTTCACCATAGTTTTCATCGCCAACAACCACCGTACCAACACCAGCGGCTTTGTATGCACGTTGGGTGTTTGGAACAGTGCCATATTCGCCAGTAATTTGACTTTTAACACTGTCTGTTTTTTCGTTGAAGAAATTAATAGCACCGATCAACAT
>JAYVNQ010000127.1:0-15905 GCA_043758365.1 Chitinophagales bacterium | reverse complement strand
CTATAATGGTGCAAGCTACTTGTTTGCCATCTGCAACAAATATGCTAGTCATCCCAATTTTTTTACCAATAATACCTTTCATCGTGTTTGCGGTTTATGCCCCGCAGAAGGTGTTGAGGACATTTTGGTGATGAAACCAAAATTCAATCCTTGTTTGCTATCGACCTTTTCCGTTGTTTTTATTAACCAAGATTAATAAAGAGGAAGTACCGAGAGTAAACAAACCTCGAAGGGCCTGTTTATATGTTAATCAAGTTTTAATTTCTAAGAAATTAACGACTTGACGTTTAATCAGAGCTGCTTTATTTCCCGGAGGAAGTTGGCAGATGAAAATAATATTTTGTAAGAACTTTCTTGTTTCTATAAACCCATTTAAGAGCTTAATTATTATGCTTTAATCTCAACTTCAACACCAGAAGGTAAATCTAATTTACTCAACGCATCAACAGTTCTTGAAGAAGACGTGTAAATGTCTAATAAGCGCTTGTGAGTAGCTAATTGAAACTGTTCACGGCTTTTTTTGTTAACGTGTGGTGAACGAAGAACAGTGAAAATTCTTTTGTGTGTTGGCAAAGGAATTGGACCTGTTACAACAGCACCTGTACTGCGAACTGTTTTTACGATTTTCTCGGCAGACTTATCAACCAAGTTGTGATCGTATGATTGTAATTTGATTCTGATTCTTTGAGACATAGTCTAATCCCCTATTTTCGATTTGGGTTTGCAAAAGTAGGGGGATAACTTGAATATGCAAACACAATTGCAAATTATTTTTTTAAACTGATAAAATAAAACATGGTTAAGGAATATTTACTTCTAGTTGTGGTAAAAGAATAACCCCCATTTTTGCATTTTATATTTTATGAGGCACTGCTTTTATACCCTTCTTTTTTTACTATTTGTAAGTGTATTGTGCTGCCGAATAAATTGCCAAAATACTAAGTTCAATATCGGTATAAATCTTTGTGGTGCTGAGTTTGGCAATAAAAAAATGCCAGGCATCCTCAACCAAGATTATATTTATCCATCAGAAGATGATATACAATATTTTGTAAAAAAGGGTTTTAAAATAATGACTTTGCCGTTTAAATGGGAAAGGATACAGCATTTGCCAGGTGAAAAATTAGATTCGTTAGAGCTTTCTGAAATTAAGCAATTCATTACCCGATGCTGTAAGTATAACGTGCAAGTAACATTGACTATGCAAAATTTTGCCGTCTATCAAAAAGAAAACAAGGAACACTTATTGGGTTCTTCAAAATTAACCATTCGGCATTATAAAGAGGTTTGGAAAAAAATTGCCACAGCATTATCAGACCAAAAAAATATTTATGCATACGATATTATGAATGAGCCACGGAAAATTTTTGATAGGGCTTGGTTTAATGCAGCACAAAACGTCATTAACGGCATAAGAGAAGTGGATACGTTGGTACATATAATTGTAGATGGAGAGAACAGTTCGTTTGCATTTGATTGGAAATTTGATAATACCAAACTTAAAGACCTTAAAGACCCATACGAAAAGATAATTTACGATGCACATTGCTATTTTGATTTTGACCACTCTGGTAGGTATGATACAAAGTTTATTAGAAAAGTTGATCCGAATATCGGCGTAGCAAGTGTTCAACCCTTTGTAGAATGGCTAAAGAAATACAATAAAAAAGGTATTATTGGCGAGTTTGGTGTACCAGCAAACGATGAAAGATGGTTGGTGGTGATGGATAATTTTCTATCATATATTAATAAAAATGGAATATCAGCAAATTATTGGGCCGCAGGCCCTTGGTGGAAAGATTATCCATTATCTATTAACCCAATTGATGGCAAAGACAGACCACAAATGCAAATACTAGAGAAGTATTTGAAATAAAGTATGTTATTACCTTATCGTTTCTATATATTTATCTACTAAAACAATCAATTATGGCATTACCTGTAAACGACAAAGCAAATAGCCCATTTGGCAAACAACCTAAAAAAAATAGTATGGCACAAGGTTCTAAATTTTTAGCTAAGCCTACTAGCAAAAGTGTAACGGGAGGTAAAAAACCTGTGAAAACTGGCGGTATGAGAGGTAGTTAATTTGCAAAGTACTATATTTCAAAATCCCATTAAACAGCGTTGTTTAGTGGGATTTTTATTTTCGAGAATCACATCACTTGCATTATTCAAATACCATCTGTACATTTAGTGCATGAGAAAATATCTACTCGCCTTTCTTTTAGGCTCTGTAACAGTACAATCTTTACAATCACAATCATCCGAAGTATTTAAGGTTCGACAATACCATCAGCAACATGCCGATAGCATTTTGGGCGAATTTGTACAATTTTTATCGTTACCAAATATTGCCAGTAACCCAAGTGGATTACAAAAAAATGCAGATTTTATAATGGCCATGATGGCCAAACGTGGCATACAAAACATACAATTATTACCCACAAAAACTGCTGGTGCTGCACCAGCAGTTTTTGGTGAAGTGCTAGTGCCTGGTGCTAAACAAACACTTATTTTTTATGCGCATTACGATGGGCAACCTGTAAACCCAGCCCAATGGGCAAAAGGCATTGAGCCATTTGTACCCACACTTTTATCGGCAGCAATAGATAAAAATGGCATCAAAATACTTTTTCCTACCGATGGTAAATTTAACCCAGAATGGCGTATTTATGGTCGTGGTGCATCTGATGATAAAGCAGGTGTTGCAGCTATTTTAAATGGTTACGATGCAATTAGAAAATCTGGCTTAATACCAACTTATAACCTCAAGTTTTTCTTTGAAGGCGAAGAAGAAGCCGGCTCACCACATTTGAATGAAATTTTAGAAAACAATAAAGCCTTGTTACAAGCTGACCTGTGGCTTATTTGTGATGGCCCTGTTCACCAAACCGGTAAAAAGCAAATTGCATTTGGTGTGCGTGGCGATGCACATATGGATTTAACCGTCTATGCCTCTAAAAGACCATTACACAGTGGGCATTATGGTAATTGGGTGCCAAATCCAGCGTTGCTATTAGCCAAATTATTAGCCTCTATGAAAAATGATGAAGGCAAAGTAACCATCAAAGGATTTTACGACGATGTAGTGCCATTTACCACCATAGAAAAGAAAGCTTTGGCAGCAGTACCTTCAGTAGATGTACAAATGAAACACGAGCTTGGTATCAGCACGTCAGAGATGACAGGCTTATCACTCAGCGAAGCCATTAACCAACCATCGTTAAATATTAATGGTATGCAAAGTGGCAATGTGGGCAAACTCGCCTCTAACCAAATACCCACGTTTGCTACGGCTGTATTAGATCTTAGATTGGTATTGGGTAACGATTGGCAGCGGCAACAACAAAAAGTAATTACCCATATAAAAGCACAAGGCTACTTTGTAACCGACCACGAACCTACCGATGCAGAAAGAGCCGCCCATGCAAAAATTATAAAAGTAATGGTTGGCAATGATGGCTACAATGCCCAACGCACACCAATGAATATACCAATAGTCCAAAAAGTAATTACTGCTGTACAAGCCACCACAACAGATAAGATTATATTGCAACCGAGTATGGGTGGCAGTTTGCCTTTGTTTTTGTTTGAGAAATATCTGCAAGCAAAATGTATTTCTGTGCCTATTGCCAATCATGATAATAACCAACATGCCGAAAACGAAAATATTCGTTTGAAAAATTTGTTTGAGGGGATAGAAACAATGGCTTCCTTGATGTTGATGAAGTAGAAAGATGAAAGGCATATTACTCTGCTTGCTCTGCTAAACTTGCAGTTTCGCCAGTTGTATTTGGTTGCTTGTAGCAACTTTTTATAATTGCCCCAAGCAATAGAATAAACCTACGAAACTGCAAGTTCGTAGAGCAAAAATTAATATAGTATGAGCTATGAATTTGCAGAAGGCTATAAAATTAGAGACCAAGCATCAACACATTTTCTAACATTTACAATAGAAGGTTGGATTGACATTTTTAGTAGGCAGATGTATAGAGATATTATCCTAAATAGCCTTCAATATTGTAGAGAAAAGAAAGGGCTGCGATTAGGTGCTTATGTTATTATGAGCAATCACGTTCATGTGATAATGACTGCCACTAATGCTAATTTAAGTGACGTAATAAGAGACTTTAAAACCTTTACCAGCAAAGCTATTACTGCAAAAATTGAAAAAGAAGCAGAGAGCAGAAAAGATTGGCTATTGTATATGTTTCAATTTTATGCAAATAGAAAAGCTGCAAACGACCGCTTTAAAGTTTGGACGAACAATAACCATCCTGAGGCAATTTTTACAGATGACTTTATGCGTACAAAACTCAACTACATTCATCAGAACCCAGTGAGAGCGGGCTTAGTTGCCGAACCCAATCATTATTTGTATAGCAGTGCATCCAACTATGAAACAGGAAAGGGTTTAATAGAAATAGACTATTTATTCTAGCCGCTCTGCGAAACTTGTAGTTTCGCCGGAGTTATTTTGTTGCTTGTAGCAATAAATACAATTGTCAAAGACAATAGAATATATCTACGAAACTGCAAGTTTCGTAGAGCTGAGTAAAACTTTATGAATATGTAAAAAAGTTCGGGAACTCTATTGAATGGAAATTAAATGAAGATTTTTAAATCTTAGGTTTGATTGATAGTAATAAAACTATAAAAATGAAATTGTACTCATTTAATGTCAAAGGCGTTAATCAAAAAACAAATAGAAGAAAGACTATTAAACTAAAAGCCGTTTCGCAAGATGCTGCTATACGATTAGCGATAATTCAAGGACTTAACGAACCATTTGAATGTATTCAGCAACTATCTGAACAACCAACCGACTCTCAGTTAAAATATGCTACTGATTTAGGTATAATTCTACCAAGCGATGTAGACAAAGACGATTTGAAGCAGTTAATCGAAAACAAGTTAATTGGTGACTCGTATGCCGGTAATCCCGATTTGATAGATTTTGCCAATTGCCATTCTATTGGATTCTCAAAATACATCGGCAAAAAAGCACTGTATGATTTGGTTTTTGAAAGTTTGAAAGTTGAAGATAAAATTGCATTTTTTATTTTCTGTGTATACCGTGACATATCAAATGATAGAAGAGGAAATCTAGAAGTACATCCAGACAAACAAAAATTTTACGACTTTGCTTTTCAAATTTTCGACAATGAGAAGATTGTAAAGTCAATAAACAAATATACAGGACGACAAATTCGATATTTCGAATTCACAAATGAAAAAGGAAACACTTATTACAATGGCAACACATCTAGTGACGCATACAAAGCGGCAATGACATATTTGGAAGCAGCTTTTAATTTAGATGAAATAAAAAAAATACACATTTCTAATCAACCTACCAAAAGTAATTCATCAAGCTATAAAGATCCAATTGGATACAGAGGTGTTACACTAAATACTAAGCAGAAGATAACTAATGAGTATCAAAACGAAGTCAAGAAAGCACATGAATTAAGTCGCAAAACTAAGAATAGTAATTCTGGTTGTTCGTTAATTTTAATACTTTCTATAATCGTAATTATAACTCTAACCTACTGTTTTTTTAGTTTATAGATGTAACTAACTGCTCTGCGAAACTTGTAGTTTCGCCAGAGTCATTTTGTTGCTTTTAGCAACCGTATTAATTGCCAAAGGCAATAAAATAGGACTACGAAACTACAAGTTTCGTAGAGCATCTATCCTGCATCTTCCACCACCACCTCTTCCTTCACCACTGCCTTTTTCATCAACGTTAAAAAGCGTAGCATTTCATCCATACCACGAATATCATCTACCACCAACAGGAAGTTTTTACCAGCCTGTTTTAGTTTGGCTTTGTTAGTACCTGTTTGTAAATAAGCCAAAATATTTTTAAACAAATCAGACTCAAAATAAGGCGAATCATTTTTGTTAATGAAGTAGCAACGCATCACTTTTTCCTTCAACGTCATCTTCTCAAATCCAAGATTTACGCCAACCCAACGGCAACGTACAGTGGTAAACAAATCTTCTACCTGACTTGGTATTGGGCCAAAACGGTCAATCATTTCTTCATGAAAAGCCAACAATTGTGTTTCATCTTCGCAATTGTCTAAACGCGTGTACAACGACAATCTTTCGGTAATACTTTCTACATAACTATCGGGCAATAAAATTTCCAAATCAGTATCAATAGTACAGTCATTTACAAAATCATCTTGCTTGGCAATTTCATCTTTAAACAAGTCTTTAAAGTCGGTACGCTTCAATTCTCTTACGGCTTCTTGCAATATTTTTTGATACATTTCAAAACCAATCTCAGCCATAAAACCGCTTTGTTCGCCACCCAATAAGTTTCCTGCCCCACGAATATCTAAGTCACGCATGGCAATTTGAAAACCACTACCAAGGTCGCTAAATTGCTCTAGTGTTTGTAAGCGTTTACGGCTATCTGTAGGCAAACTGCTCATTGGTGGCGCCAATAAATAACAGAAAGCTTTTTTATTACTTCTTCCAACACGCCCACGCAATTGGTGCAAATCGCTCAAGCCAAAATGGTGTGCATTGTTAATGATAATGGTATTGACGTTGGAAATATCAACCCCACTTTCTACAATATTGGTACAAACGAGTACGTCGTATTTTTTGTCAATAAAATCTAAAATACGTTCTTCTAATTCATGCCCTTCTAGCTGACCATGAGCAAAACCAACACTTAAATCAGGACATTGCGATTGAATGAGAGCAGCCATTTCGCCGAGACCATGTACACGGTTATGAATGAAAAATACTTGACCACCACGATTGGTTTCGTAATAAATAGCATCCCGAATAAAGTCGGCATTAAACACCTGAATTTCTGTTTGTATTGGCTGACGATTAGGTGGTGGTGTGTTAATGATACTTAAATCTCTAGCACCCATTAAACTAAAATGCAAAGTCCGTGGGATAGGCGTGGCAGTAAGCGTTAAGCAATCAACATTAGTTTTTAAAGTCTTCAATTTTTCTTTGTGAGCCACACCAAATTTTTGCTCTTCATCAATAATCATGATGCCTAGTTCCTTAAACTTTACCTCTTTACCTAACAAGCCATGTGTACCAATAATGATGTCAATTTTGCCAGCGGCCAAACGCTCTAATGTTTCCTTTTTTTCTTTGGAAGATTTAAAACGATTAATATAATCTACCGTTACAGGAAAATCTTTCAACCGCTCACTAAAAGTTTTAAAATGTTGAAATGCCAAGATGGTTGTTGGCACCAACACAGCGGCTTGCTTACCATCAACCACACTTTTAAATGCAGCACGAATGGCCACTTCTGTTTTACCAAAACCAACATCACCACACACCAATCTATCCATTGGGCTTGGGGCTTCCATATCTACCTTTACATCAGCTACAGCTTTGGCTTGGTCAGGCGTATCTTCATACATAAAACTTGCTTCTAATTCAGTTTGCATGTAGGTATCTGGTGCATGTGCAAAGCCATGTTGGCTCTTACGTTGAGCATATAATTTTATCAGGTCAAAAGCAATTTCTTTAACCTTAATTTTTGTTTTTTCTTTTAGCTTATTCCAAACATCACTACCCAATTTATTAATCTTTGGCACGGTGCCTTCTTTACCAGTATATTTTGAAATTTTATGTAAAGAATTTATATTCACATACAGAATATCCGTGTCTTTATAAATGATACGTACCGCTTCTTGCAGCTTACCATTTATCTCTAATTTCTGCAAGCCACTGTAGGTACCAACACCATGATCTATATGCGTTACATAATCGCCAGGTTGCAAGTCACGTAAGGTTTTCAGCGTAATGGCTTTGTTTTTATTATAAGCCTGTTTTACTCGGTATTTGTGGTAACGTTGAAATATTTGATGATCTGTATAGCATACCACTTTTAAGTCTTCATCTATAAAACCTTCGTGAATAGATGTAGCGACAGGAACAAAATTTATCTCTGTATTAAGGTCCTTAAAAATGCTGTGTAAACGTTCTAATTGTTTGGCTTGCTCAGCAAAAATGTAGATGCTATAATTATCGGCCTCATGGGCTTTTAGATTCTTAATTAGTAGATCGAATTGGCGATTGAAAGAAGGTTGGGATTTGGTTGAGAAGGTGATGGTTGATTGTGAGTCAGTAGAGACCGAAAGTCCGCTAGTCGGGTCTGCAAAATGTGGTTTAAAGCCAAACTCAACAATATGACGTTGTTGTAATTGTCTTTCAGTGGTTGCAACGGGTATAAAATCTAATAAAGACACATCTTTTAAAATCTTAGTATCGTCTTCATCATCATCTTCTATAACTTGATTTTTAGGATGTTTTATAGTTTTAGAGGCTACGCCAAAGGCTACTTTGGTTGCGTTCATCCGTTCTAAAAACAAGCCAAGATTTTCTTCTTCTTGCTCAATTTTACTTTTTATTACATCCCAATCTTTCAACCAAACGATGGTATTTTCAGGTAAAAATTCTAGCAGCGAAACTTTGTCACCCGTTTCAAATTGTGTTTCAACATTGGGTATAATATTTACATGCAACAACTTACGTTCACTCAATTGCGTTTCAGGGTCAAAAATGCGAATACTATCTACATCGTTGCCAAATAACTCAACACGGTAAGGCTTTTCGTTGCCAAATGAGTAAATATCTAAAATACCACCTCGCAATGCAAACTGACCAGGTTCGTACACAAAATCGGTACGCACAAAGCCATACATCACAAACAATTCTAACAACCCGTTAAGGTTTATGGTATCGTTTGTTTTGATGGAAATAATATTACCACTTAATGTTTTTGGCAGCACCACTTTTTCAAATAATGCCTCAGGGTAAGTGATGATAATTTTTTTATAGCCACCATTGGCCAACTTAGTTAAAGCCTCAGTACGCAGCATTACATGCGATGAATTTAGTAGCCTAAAATTCTTTTGTGTTTTAAAAGAAGAGGGAAAATAAAAGAGATCTAAGGCACTCGTTAAATTCTCTAATGTATTATGAAAATAGGCAGCTTCCTCCGCATCATTTAAAACGATTAAATGGTTTAAGCCTTGTGTTTTGGGATGTGCAAATACACTGCCCACAATAAACTCTGAACTACTGCCTTGTAAGTTTTTTAAGAAAATTTTTTGAGGATCGGCAAATAAAAGCCTGTCCGCCAATTGTAAAAGGCGGGGGGAATTTTGGTAATTCTCTAACAACACATTCAAATTCATAGCTACAATTCCTATCTAAAAAATAGGTAGCAAAGATAGCTGGATGATTTGTAAAGATTTGACTGATAAAATGATTAATAAGTAGCAGCATAGTTAATGGTCATGTTAGCATCCGTCACCTTGCCTTCTTCAACATTATAGAGGTTTATATCATTTTTTTCGTTATAACGGTTGGCGTAATATTTCCCATTAATTTTTACAAATAAACTGTAGTTGCCAACGGGTAATTCAATAGAGAATTTACCTGTACTATCTGATTGTACTGAGGTAATTTGTTTACTAGATATAGTTTTATAAAACGCAGATACCCCATCTCTTTGAACTTGACTAATATTGGTTGTTTCATAAATAAAAACGGTGGTGCTAACACCTTTTGGTTTTGCTAATTCTTCGCCTTTCATTGGCATTTGATTGCCACTAACTTCATAAACATAACCTGTGATACCTTGCGTGATCATTGTATTTTTTTTGTGTTTTGTAGATGAACAACCACTAATTATCATCATAAATACTGCTAATCGAAAAAGATTTTTGTACATGCCACAATTTTAAGCGTAAAAGTATCTATTTTAGTACACTTAAATGTTATTTACTTATTGAAGGATTGCTATAAAAATATTTTATGATTAAAAGAATTTTACTGTTTTCTGTAAGCATTATTACAACTGGTTTAGTAACAAATGCCCAAGTTACAACCCGTGCAACATTGCTTAAAGAAGCCGCCGCCGAAACAAAAATTAAAGAAGATGCCAATTATCAAAAAGCATTGGTACTTGCTAAAGAAAAAGGCTGGGATTTAGTTTTAACTAGCAGAAAAGGTTCTAAAGCTTATTTAATAGGCAGTTTTGAAGATGGCTCTCCAAAATATTATACTACTTTCAACAATACCATTGCAGCTGCAACAACTAGGGCAAACCAACTATGGAACGGTGGTGCGTCTGGCTTAAATCTTAGCGGATCATCTGCCAACATGAAAAATAAATTAGCCATTTGGGATGGTGGTAAAGTGTTGTCAACCCACGTTGAGTTAACTGGTCGTATTACCCAAAAAGATGCGGCTTCAAGTAACAGCAACCACGCCACTCACGTAACTGGAACTATGATGGCAACAGGTATTAATCCTATTGCAAAAGGTATGGCTTATGGTTTACAAGGTATTTTAGCATACGATTTTAGTAATGATATTTCTGAAATTATGGCGGAGTCGCCCAATATAGTTTTATCAAATCACTCGTATGGTATTATTTCTGGGTGGTATTATAATTCGGCACCAAGTGGTGGTGGTGCTGCACGATGGGAGTTTAGAGGGCGACCAGGTGAAAATGAAGATTATAAATTTGGTTATTATAGTGTAGATGCTCAGTCGTTAGATTCGATTGCTTATAACGCTCCTTACTATTTAATTGTAAAAGCTGCAGGCAATAATAGAAACGATAATGGTCCTGCTGTAGGATCGCCTTATTTTAGAATTGATGCAACTGGTACTTATGTTGACGCTGGTAACAGACCCGCAGGAATAAGTAGTAACGATGGCTATGATATTACTCCTTGGGATGCCAATGCAAAAAATATTCTAACCATTGGTGCTGTGCAAGGCTTAACAAGTGCTTATACTAAACCATCTGATGTAGTTTTAAGTAGCTTTAGTAGTTGGGGACCAACAGATGACGGACGTATAAAACCAGACTTGGTTGCAGATGGGGTAAATGTAACATCTACTATAGCTTCTGGCAATAGTGATTATGAATCAGAGAGTGGCACTTCAATGGCATCACCAAACACAACAGGGTCTTTACTATTATTACAAGAATACTATTCGCAATTAAAAGCAGGCGTTTTTATGAAGTCTGCTACGTTAAAAGGTTTGGCAATTCATACAGCAGAAGAAGCTGGTGATAACCCTGGCCCAGATTATAAATTTGGATGGGGTTTGGTGAATGTTGAAAGAGGTGCTAGCGTTATAAAAGCTGCTGTTACATCAAATAATGCAGCTACTAGCCAACATTTGTTATATGAAAATAATTTAGCAAACGGCGCAACTAAGTCCTACACTGTTATTGCTTCTGGTAAGGGTCAATTATCTGCAACCATTTGCTGGACAGATGTTAAGGGTGCCGTAACCCCTTTAGCCAATGCGTTAAATGATCCTACTTCAAAATTAGTTAACGATCTTGACTTGATAATTACCAAGGGTTCTTCAGTTTATAAACCTTGGATTTTAGATCCTGTAGTACCAGCAGCGGCAGCTACAAAAGGTAACAATATTAGGGATAATGTTGAGCGCATTAACATTGACAGTGTAGTGCCAGGCCAAACATATACTATTACCATTAGCCACAAAGGCACTTTAGCAAGAGGTTCTCAAGATTATTCTCTATTGGTTAGTGGTGTTGGTGGAACTGCCACTTGTATATCAAATGCAACTAATGCTTCAGGTACACGAATTGATAGTGTTGGTTACGGTACTATTCAAAATAAAACATCTGGTACAACTTGCACAACTTATAGAGATTTCACGAATTTATCTGCCGATTTAGAACCAAGCAAAACAATGCCAATATCAGTTAAAGTTGGTAGTTGCGACGCAACCAATGCCAATAAAATTGTAAAAGTATTTATTGATTATGATGGTAACGGCACTTTTGATGCTAGTGAATTGGTAGCAACAAGTGGTATTTTAACCAATGGAATGACATTTACCACAAATATTACAACACCAGGCACTTTGGTAAAAGGTAACTACGCTATTATGCGTGTGGTAGCTCAAGAAGCTGCAACTGCAACTGCTGTTAATGCTTGTGGTACTTATGCCAATGGCGAAACACAAGATTACCGTGTAAGATTTGTGCAAGCAGCAAATGATGTTGCTGTTACAGAATTAATAACTCCAATAACAGGCAGTGGTAGTAATAACGCACAGCTAATTGCTGTTAGAATTCAAAATAACGGTACAATAGATAAAACTGGTATCCCTTTAACTGCTACGGTTTTAAATGGCACAACAACAGTTGCAACCATTAATGTTATTTGCCCATTAATTATACCCGGATTAAGTAGTGTTGTTTACACGTTTCAAAAAACGTTTAATAGCTTACCAGCAACCAACTACACAATTACCGTAACAGCTAATTTAGTGGGCGATCAGGATTTGTCTAACAACACATTAACAAGTAACGTAGCAACAGCTGCAAACCCAGCAGCACCAGCAGCTACTGGTACTATTTGCTCTACATCAGCGGTGTTTAAAATAACAAACCCTGTTGCTGGTTTAAATTATTTTTGGTACGATACTCCAACATCTACCACACCAATAGGTACAGGTACAACGCTAACATTAACTACATTGCCAACCAACAACACAGTTTATGTAAGTAGTGGTGTAAGATCTGGTGTAGGCATTAAATCTAAAAATGATTATCCCAGTGGTGGGGGCTATCAAGCACCAGGGGGCAACTACATGAAGTACACTGCAACCACACCAGTAATTTTGGAAAGTGTTAGATTATTTACACGCTACCCTGGTACATTAAATTTAAACTTATTCAATATTACCAATGAGGCAAGCACTGGTTCATATAATTACTTTGATCTTGGTACTACAATTATCAATGCATATTCTTCCCATCCCTCACCCCTACAAGGTCCTGTATCTGGTAACGATGCAGCAGATACAGGTGCTATTTATTATTTAGGCTTATCATTGCCAAGTGCTGGCGCAAGCGTTAGTTATGCTTTAAGAATGATTGGTATTTATGGCTCTGGTACAACAGACAGTGTAAATATTTTTAGAAACAATAACTTACCTGCTACACCAAGTTTATATCCTTTTACTACACCAACTGGTATATTCTCTTTTACGGGTAATAGTGCTCAATCAACTAGTCCAACTACTTATCAACAATTCTATTACTATTTCTATGACATGAAATTGAAAACAATAGACAACGTTAGTGATAGGGCTGCTATTGTAGGCGTTCTTTCATCCGCACCAACCATTACGATAGTAGGTGCAGCATCAGATAGTTTACAAACCAATGCAGTAAGTAATATACAATGGTATTTAGATGGCAATGCAATAGCAAATGCCAATACTGTGAGAATAAAACCTATTTACTCAGGAACTTACACTGTTACTGGTGCAGATGCCAATGGTTGCACAAAAACTTCGGTAGGTAAAATTTATACAGCCACAACCGCAGTTGTAAATGTAAACAACGATGAGATTGCTTTAAGCACTACACCTAACCCTAACAACGGTGTATTTAAAATAAACTTTAAGGTAAATACCAAAGCAGATTTGCAAATACAATTACTAGATATATCTGGCAAAACAACCTTTACCAAAGCTTATCCAAACTTTGTGGGCACGTTTAGCGAGCAATTTACAACAGGTAATATAGCAAGTGGTAACTACATTCTTAAGATTCAACATGGCAATAAGGTGTACCGCAGTAAATTATTCATTGTAAAATAGGGTTATATTTAATAAGATTCAATGATAGTTTATTGAAAATGCCCCGCAAATTGCGGGGCATTTTTTTGTTATGCTTACTATCAATATTTCCAAGTATATTAGCTAAAACGATTGATTATGTTAGAACCTTGGCGTACAAGTACAATTATCAAGATAGAACAAGCTACCGCTACTACCCGTCGTTTCTTTTTTAAAGTAGCAGAACTTGATAATTTTGATTTTAAACCTGGGCAATTTGTAACGCTTGACTTACCAATACACGAGCAAAAAAATAAACGTTGGAGAAGCTATTCCATTGCCTCTGCGCCGGCTAGTACCAATACTTTTGAGCTAGTAATTGTTTTATTAGAAGGCGGTTTAGGTACCACTTATTTATTTAATGAAGTAAGTGTTGGTTGCGAAATAATCTTTCGTGGCCCCGCAGGAATATTTACCATGCCTCCCGTTTTAGATAAAGATTTATACCTCATTTGCACCGGTACAGGTATTGCACCTTTTAGGTCAATGGTACAATATATTCATCAACACAAAATACCGCACCAAAATATTTATTTAATTTTTGGGTGTAGAACGTTAACCGATGCCTTATATGCTGAGGAAATGTGGGAACTGCAAAACAATGAAGAAGGTTTTTTTTATTGCCCAACCTTTTCGCAAGAAGATATGCTACCAGAAAAAACCCATTCAGGTTACGTACATGGAGTTTTTGAAAAATTGATTGGTGAGGAAAAACAACCTGCCAACTTTTATTTATGTGGTTGGAAAAACATGATTGACGAGGCTAAACAACGACTCATAAATTTAGGTTACGATAAAAAAGATATTCATTACGAGTTGTACGGATAGTTAACTGTCTTACTTTTTCTGAAACGAATACTTAAAATATAATAACACAGCAGACAGAATTAAAATAATGCTATTGGCAATAATTACTGGCAAGAGATTTAAATAAAAACCGTACACTAGCCACACGATTACACTTGTAAAAACAATCCACAACATACCCCAACTTAAATCGTCAACACTTTTGGTTTTATAGGCATGCAATACTTGTGGAATAAATGTAATGGCACTTAAAAATGCACCAAACAAGCCTACGTATTCTATAAGAGGCATAGCAAGAGATTTTTGATGGAAGACTTGAGATTTGGGATTTATCACATACACAACATAAATCCCAAATCAGAAATAAAAAATTTATTCAATTCCAAACTTAGCAAGAACTTCGCTGCTAACACCAGTTGTGCTGTAACCCCCATCGTGAAATAGATTTTGCATGGTAACCATACGTGTTAAATCGCTGAAAAGTGTAACACAGTAATTGGCACAATCTTGTGCTGTAGCATTACCCAATGGTGCAATGGCATTTGCATAATCGAAAAAGTCGCCAAAGCCTTTAATACCAGTACCTGCAGTAGTTTTTGTAGGCGATTGAGAAACGGTATTAATACGCACTTTTTTATCAACTCCATAGTGGTAACCAAAGCTTCGTGCAATGCTTTCTAGCATTGCTTTAATATCAGCCATATCAGTATAAAAAGGGTAAGTACGTTGGGCAGCCATATAAGTAAGGGCAACCACACTACCCCACTCGCTAATGGCATCCAACTTTTTTGCAACGGCCAACATTTTATGAAAGGATAGAGCCGATACATCAATACCTTTTTGAAAATAATCGTAGTTAGATTCGGTATATGGAATTTTTTTACGAATGTTTACGCTCATGCCAATTGAGTGCAGCACAAAATCTATTTTGCCGCCTAAAATTTCTTGGCTTTGGGTAAATAAATTGGTCAGTTCATCAACACTTGTAGCATCTGCAGGAATAATTTGCGAGCTAGTTTTTTCGGCTAGCTTATTTATTTCGCCCATGCGCATAGCAATTGGTGCGTTAGTAAGTACAAAAATTGCTCCTTCTTCATGGGCTTTTTCGGCCACTTTCCAAGCTATTGAATTTTCATCTAATGCTCCAGATATTATTCCACGTTTACCTTTTAATAAGTTGTACGGCATAGCAAATAGTTTATGATTTAAGATTTTTGAAGTATGCTTTTGAAGCGGTAAATGTAAAGAAATCGCAGTAATCTAATCAATCAGAAAAATCATTGCTATTTTCACTTTGATAACGATTTATACCAATTCACTAATTAAATTTTGCATTTAAAATATTGCCATAAGTATTAGTATTGGTAATGGATTTTACTCGTTGACAATTAATGTATTTTTTGATAATTTCA
>JAYVNQ010000126.1:0-16012 GCA_043758365.1 Chitinophagales bacterium | reverse complement strand
AAACGACCGTTCGCAAAAACTAAAATACCATATACAAACAAGTGGTAGAAGCCTTCATGCACAAGAGATTGACTTTAATGATATACGAACAACTTTACAAGCGTTATATGCTATTTATGATAATTGCAACAGCCTTCATACAAATGCCTACGATGAAGCAATTACAACGCCTACAGAAGAAAGTGTTCGTAGGGCAATGGCTATTCAATTAATCATTAACCGAGAACTGGGAAGTGCTAAAACTGAGAACTTTATACAGGGTAGTTTTGCTATTGAAGAAATGACTGATTTGGTAGAAGAAGCGGTGCTTGTTGAGTTTGAACGCATCTCGG
The DNA here is from genome assembly GCA_043758365.1 of Chitinophagales bacterium. Lineage (GTDB taxonomy): Bacteria > Bacteroidota > Bacteroidia > Chitinophagales > Chitinophagaceae > Parasediminibacterium. The sequence continues at coordinate 15,680 of JAYVNQ010000126.1, read as the reverse complement.
AAAGAGGGGGTGTTTTGGGCGCAATGGAACGAATGTATCAACGCAACAAAATACAGGAAGAAAGTATGCACTACGAGATGCAAAAACATACTGGCGAACTACCAATTGTGGGCGTAAATACTTTCTTAAATAAACAAGGCAGTCCAACTATTTTACCAACCGAAGTTATCCGCAGCACCAATGAAGAAAAGCAATTACAAATTGATAATTTAATGGCTTTTCAAAAACGCAACAAGCAAGTTTCGGCCGAAAAACTGACCAATTTAAAAGCTGTGGCAATTGCCAATGGCAATCTGTTTGAAGAGCTAATGGAAACGGTAAAATATTGCAGTCTTGGGCAAATAACCAATGCTTTATATGAAGTTGGTGGGCAGTATCGGCGAAATATGTAGTTAGTAAATCATGTTTCAGCCAAACTAAAAAAGCCCTCTATTGAGGGCTTAACAACAACAATTAAAAATAGTTTACTCTGATTTTTTACTGCCTAAATCAGCCACAAATGCAACTATACCACCGGTTATAGCGCTCATTACAGTACTAATTGCTACATCGTACATAAGTTGTTTTTTACTAACTAAATACGTAGTTGAATGCATTACAAAATCGAATGAGCAGCTTACTAAAAAACCAGTAATAGCACCAGTTACAAGCCCTGACATAAAGCCAACTTCAGTTGATTTAGAAATGATAAATGCCAACAATAAACCGTAAAAAATTTCACCCAAAATAAGTGTCCACCATACCATTTGTTCCATCGGACGGGTAACGCCAGCTATATTATTTTGGATGGCATCTTTAAACAATAAACCGTAAAAAAGATAGCCAAGAAAGAAGTAAATAACACCACCAGCAATACCTGGCAGTAAGATTTTTTTAGCGTTCATACATTAAGTTTTTTGAGATAAAAAAATTGATTCTTTACAAAATAGAAATTCATATTGAGGTATGCAAGTGTTTAGCCTAATTTTTTTCTTAATTATTAAACATTAGATAAAACAAAATACCCGATACTTTTGGCATCAGGCAGTGAAAATTATTATTAACGAGATTGAATTAGACTATAAATCGTATGTATAAAATGGGTCAATAGCTGCACCTGCTTCTAATTCAAAAACAGGTTTAATAATACCATCTTTTAAACCATAAACCCAACCATGTAAATGGGGTCGGTGATCGTTTTTCCAAGCCCGTTGAATAATGGAAGTTTTAGCTAAGTGCATTACCTGTTCTACCACATTTAATTCTACTAGTCTATCAAAGCGTGCTTCTTCATTTTTAATATCGTTTAATTCGTTTTTGTGCAGGTGGTACACATCTTTAATATTGCGTAGCCACATATTTAAAAGGTAATTAAAATCGTGGTTAGTCATTGCAGCTTTTACACCACCACAGCCGTAATGGCCACAAACAATAATATGCTTTACTTTAAGATGATTTACAGCATAATCTACCACGCTAAGTAAGTTAACATCGGTATTAATTACCAAGTTGGCAATGTTGCGATGCACAAATATCTCGCCGGGCTGTGTACCTGTAATTTTATCTGCTGGCACACGGCTATCGCTACAACCGATCCATAAAAATTCTGGTGTTTGAATGTGTGCCAAACGGGTAAAAAACTCTGGGTCATCTTCGGTTTGTTCTTGTGCCCATGCTTTGTTTTCTAGTAATAGCTTTTCGTAGATATTCATGATAACTGTGTTTGGGTTAAAAATAATTGATGCATTGGTTTGTGAAGGCTTTTATTGATGTTAACAGTTATGTTTTTTAAATGTGCATGGTAAAGAAAGTTATTTATTTCCTCAATAATATCTTTATCAATAAAATCTGCTCTTGTGGCATCAATAATCACAAAAGCGTCTTGTGGTATTTCTTCTAATTTCTTTTTTACAATGGGCTTATTTAAAAAAGAAACATCCTTGCGTAAACGAATTAGGTAGTTTTCTTTATCGTTAACAATAACCACCGCAGAGCGAAAATTACTACGTATCATAAAAAACAAACCAACACCAATACCTATCAAAATACCTATCAATAAATCGGTCATTAATATGGCTACAATGGTTACTATAAAAGGCACAAACTGATCCCATCCTTTATCGTAAAACTCTTTAAATAATTTTACTTTAGCTAATTTATAACCAGTAAAAACAAGTATACCAGCCAATGCACTTAGTGGAATTTTATTTAGTAATAATGGTATAAATGCTACACATAGTAATAACAATAAACCATGTAAAATTGATGAGGTTTTGCTTTTTGCACCAGCAGCCACATTTGCCGAACTACGCACAATAACCGATGTTAGCGGCAGCCCCCCAATTAAACCACTTACAATATTGCCAATACCCTGTGCTTTCAATTCTCTATTGGGTGGTGTTACACGTTTTAAAGGATCTAATTTATCTACTGCCTCTATACCTAAAAGTGTTTCTAAACTAGCTACAATGGCTAGCGTTAAAGCCATAATCCAAACATCTGGATTATTTAAATATTTCACACTTGGGAAAGAAAAAAATGAGAAGAAATCGTTGAGGTTTTTAGCGACAGGAAGGCTAACCAAATGCTTATCTTTTAAAGCCATCTCTGCATTAATGCCAATGAAATATTGGTTAATGGCAACACCTTGTAGTACAACGACTAATGGCCCAGGAATGAACTTAAACAATAGTTGCTTTTTAAGAATAGGCTGTTCCCATAACATCAATACTAAAATAGATAAACCGCCTACTAAAATAGCAACTGGTGTAAAGGCTCTAAACGCATTTAGCAACTCCGAAAACGTATTGGCTTTATCGCTTTGGGCAAATGTTTCGTCACCTTCAAAGTCAGCATCAAATCCAACTAAGTGTGGCAATTGTTTTAAAATTAATATTAAACCAATAGCTGCTAACATGCCTTTAATAACAGAGTTTGGTATATAATCGCCAATAACACCGGCTTTTACAAACCCCAAAATCAGTTGTAAAATCCCGGCAATAACCACACTTAATAAAAACGCTTCGTATACTTGTAGTTTTAGCAAAGCCGTTGCTACAATTACGGTTAATCCTGCTGCGGGACCACTAACACTTAATTGCGAACCGCTCGTAAAACCAATTACCACTCCACCAACAATGCCCGCAATAATGCCTGAAAATAATGGTGCACCACTTGCCAAGGCAATGCCCAAGCAAAGCGGCAGAGCCACCAATAAAACTACAATTGATGCAGGAAAATCTGCCCCAAAGGACTTTAAATATTTTTTCATTTTAAGATTATAGATTAGAAACAATACACTTATCTACTACTTAAAATAAGTAATAAATAGCTTAGTGAAATTTGGTTAATACTTGAAAATATCAAGAATTTAAAATAAAGACAATAATCTTTAACAATTTGGCGGGGGCGTATGGATGTCGGTTGAATGGTTGTGTGGGAATAGTACTGACATATCTTTCACAGATGTTGATATGGTAATGAAATAAGGGGAAATAGCTTCAAAAGTAGTTACAAGAAATTCACTTTTACCCTCTGCTTTAGAGCCATCTTTTGCTACATCATCAATAGCATGTGGCACTTCCTCGGTTAGTTGATTGCCAAATAATAAACTACCCACTTGCTGTATTGGCAATATTTGCGTTGCAAATACAATTATGAGTAAAATATTGATTATTTTTTTTACCATGGATAGTTACAAAAATAGTATCCAAAGTTGTGCAAGCAACAATTTGGTTGTTATAAATTTAAACTTTTATGTAGATTTTCTTTTTGTCTAACAAGTAAACAATACACCAATAAAAAGCAATCATTATAACGGCATACAACAATGAGCCGTATCTTAAATCGGACGGAATAATATGTTTGCAAACATGGTTGTACAGCCATGGGAAAGGCGTGGTATAAACTTTGGAACCGTCGGCGGTTAAATGGTCTACCCAACGCACTAATCCTAAAACCCGTGGCAAGAAACCACTTAGTACAAAAATGAACAGCGGATTTTTACCGAAAACATCAAAGAATTTACTCCATTTCCCCGTGGCTTCTTTAAACTCAATAAAAAATATTAACGTGGCTAATGTAATGGTAGCAAGGCCTGCGGTGTAAAGTGTGTAACTGCTGGTCCATATTTTTTTGTTGATAGGGAAAACCATATCCCACCAATAACCCACCAACACCAATAAACAGCCCGCAATAAAAAGGTTGCTGAGCATCTCGTAGCTTCTACCTTTTTTCTGTATGTAACTACCAACAAAATAACCAATTACCACCTCCACAATAGCGGCAAATGTGCTAGCCAATCCTTCGGGGTCAAATGGTACACCTTCGCCCTTATAAACGTGTGGAACACCGAATAAATTAATATCTACGCTTGTGCCAAAGTAGCCCGAAAGGCTAAATGGATCGGCACTATTTCCTAATAAAATACACATAAGCCAATAAAAAAGTAATAGCAGAAGGCTAATTATATAGGCACCTTTTGTTTTAAAAAAATATACAATGATGGATGCAAAAAAATAGCACAAAGATATCCGTTGCAAAACGCCCATAATACGAATGCCTGAAACTCCATTATCGCCATTTATCCAAGTCCAAGTTTTGGCTACCAAGTTGCCATTTTTGTACATTATAAAAGGACTCCAGTTTAAAAAAATACCTATTAGAAAAATGAGGAGCGTACGTTTAACAACTTTTTTTAGGAAATAGGACGTGCCTTCTCTATAAAATTTTGGCATTACAAAAGCCATTGCATTACCTACTGCAAACAAAAAAAATGGAAAAACCAAGTCGGTGGGTGTACAGCCATGCCATTCTGCATGATCTAAGGGGGCAAAAGTATGTTCCCAACTGCCCGGATTATTTACCAATATCATTAAAGCAACGGTAGCCCCTCTAAAAACATCTAACGAATAGTAGCGTTGGTTCATGACAAATAAGTTTTAGTTGTGAAAGATAGTTATTTGGCAGCTTATATTAACCACAATTGGCTTTTGGTATTATTATTTCGTAATCATTTTAACTTAAAATTATTGTAGAATTCACTAATAAAGACTTGTAATTTCAAGGTGATTAAAGAGATATTAAAAACCCTATATTTGCCCGAATGAAGTGCTTTTGTAGTTAAAATTTATCTTCAAATTTTTTTGTCAATTAGCAAATCGTTATATCTAAAAACACGGACACTTCCCCCATTGCACAAATACTAGCCACACAAATGTGACTTAAGTGGCGAAGCTGTATATTTTTAAAATAATCTGCATGAAGAAAAGCTATTTATTTATCATCATTATTATTATTGCGGGTTTTGCTTGCAGCCCCAACAGGCGAGTTTATAAAGATTATCTATACTTTCAAAAAGGTTTGGATAGTATTGATAAAATGGTTTTAAAAGAGCCGATAATAAAACCGTATGACCAATTAACAATTCAGGTTTACAGCACTACATTAAACCAAGAACAAGCGGCATTATTTAATATCCCAAATACTGGTGGTTACTTGGTTGATGAGGTTGGGTACATTGTAGTGCCGGTAATAGGTAAAATTTTTGTTGCAGAACTAACAACTACACAATTAAGAACTTTGATTTTACAAAAATTAGCTGACCAAGTTAAAAAGCCAGAAGTTATTGTACGATTTTTAACCTATAAAATTAATGTACTAGGCGAAGTTGCTAGTAGAGGTATAAGAAATTTACCAAATCAGCGGGTTACATTATTGGACATTTTAGGAAACTCGGGCGACTTAACAGAAGGTGCACGCAGAGACAATATATTGGTGATACGTGATAGTGCTAGTTACACAAAGCATTATGAAATAGATATACGAGATGCTAGATGCTTCAACTCACCAGGGTTTCAGTTGCAACAAAACGATATCGTTTATGTACGATCAACAAATAATAAATTAAAATCCGTCAACACAAATCCAAACTTCCAAAAAGATATTACAATTGTAACAACTTTGTTATCGTTATTAATACTAGGCATATCACTATTTACATATTTAAAGCGGTAAAAAACAATGGATAATAATATTTTACCTAAAAATAATTTACAAGGGGAGGCGTCAAAGGTTACTTTAAGAGAACTTATATTAAAGTATATATCGCATTTACCGTTGTTTATATTTTCGTTGGTATTATGCGTTGGTATGAGTATCGTATACTTGCGCTATAAAATTCCAGTATTTAAAGTAGCAGCTAACATGCTTATTAAAAATGGCGATGATTATAATGTTGTATCTAACAATAGTAGTGGCAACAGTAGTAATGATATTATTCAAAAAGCATTATTCGGTGGCAAGAGCGTTAGTTTAGATAATGAAATTGAGCTAATAAAATCTAAACCTGTACTACAACGCGTAGTGGCTAAATACGGGTTTGGTACAACTTATTATATTGAGGGTTCTGTAAAAACAACGGAAATTTATCGCGAATCGCCACTAATATTCTTACCAGTTATTATATTGGATAGTAGTAAGCAATACACATTTTATGTCCGTAATATCAATAAAAAGGGTGGTGAAATTTCTGTAAATAAAAAGTTCTTACCCAGCACTATTTTCAAGTGGAACGATACGATACAATTGGCAAATATTAGTTTCCAAATACAATCTAGAACGCCTATTGCTTCCATTTCTGACGATGCATCATCTAAAAATTTAATTGATATACTTTGGCAACCTGTTTCATCTATGGCCTCACAAATTCAAGGGGCGTTATCGGTAGCACCATTTAGTGCCAAAACCTCTATTCTACAATTAACTATGGTAACCGGGAATATTGAGAGAGGAAAAGATATTCTCAATGCTATTATTAGGGAATATGATTTATACAATATTGAACAAAAGAAAAAAGTATCGGAAAGCACTATATCATTTATTAATCAACGACTCGCCATTGTAACAAGCGAACTTGCCGATGTTGAGAATACGCAACGAGACTATAAAATAAAAAATAAGATATTAGTAGATATTGCAAGAGAAACTGAGACTAGCTATTCCGATTACACTTTGAATAAAAAATCAATACAAACTTTCGATCAACAGATTGAAACAATTGATATTTTAGATAAATATATACGGCAAAACAAATATAAAATTGTTCCGTTAACATTTGTACTATCCGATGGTCAGTTATCTTTTTTTATCTCTAGTTATAACAGACTTCAATTAGAAAGAGAGCAATACAATGTAAGTGTACTTGAAAATAATGACAAATTAGCTCTTATTGATGCTGAATTATTATCATTACGCACAAGTATGTTTGAGAGCTTGAAAGAATTAAAGCGTAATTTATTTTTTCAAAAAAATAATAGTAAAAACCAACAAAATTTGGCTTACAATATTTTGGCTACAATTCCTGATAAGCAAAAATATCTGCAGGATTTAGCTAGACAACAAAGTTTAAAACAATCTCTTTATTTGTACTTATTGCAAAAGCGAGAGGAAATTGCAATTGCAACATCAACTACTTTATCAAATTTCCAACCAGTAGATTATGCCCAGTCAATGGGACAAATTGAACCAAAGGAATCTAATATTAAAAATTTTGGTTTAATACTTGGCCTATTAATCCCAATAGGCATTATCTATTTAATGGATATGCTTAATGACAAACTAACCACAAGAGATGATATTATTGTGCGTACCAAAATACCGATAGTTGGAGAAATTAGCCATATTGATAAAACAATGGATACTATTGTGGCTGGTCAATCTAGAAATATGATTGCTGAACAATTTAGGATTTTGCGAAGCAATTTGCAGTTTTTATTAAAAGCAAACGACGCTTGTAAATCATTTCTAATTACCTCGTCTATTAGTGGGGAGGGTAAGTCTTTTATGAGTATCAATTTAGCAGCGGTATTATCACTATCTGGGAAAAAAGTTGCCTTACTAGAATTTGATTTACGTAAAATGCGCAATATTCAGTATAAGGGTGAAAAATCTAATTCAAAAGGAATTACTAATTACTTAATTGGGCAAACAAATAACATAGATGACATTATTACTAAAATAGACAATATTCCATTTTTAGATATTTACCGTTCGGGGCCAATACCTCCTAATCCAGGTGAATTGATGATGAGCGAAAAGGTTAGAATATTGATGGATACTTTAAAAGAAAAATACGACTATTTAGTTGTCGATTCGGCACCTATTGGGTTAGTCAGTGATTCTTATGTATTAGTAGAATATACGGATGCTACTTTATATGTTCTTCGTCAACGTTATACTTACAAAAAGCAAATTGAATTTATTGATGAAATAGGTAAAGAGGGTAAACTGGGTAATTTAGCTTTAATTGTAAACGATGTGCATGTGGGCGGTAAATATGGTTACTATGGTTATGGTAATAGCTACGGTTATGGATACATTTATAGATACGGTTTTGGTTATAGGTATGGTTATGGTTATGGTACCTATACTGGTAAATATTTTAAAAAAGGGGCAGGCGGCTATTTTGACCTGACAAGTAAAGAGAATAAATCGTAAAACAATATTTTATATAAGCTAATAATAACAAATTTATCAAAATAATTAATGAGTAGTAATACAGTAGGGGATACACAATGGTCAGAAATTATTTCGCCAGAGGTTAGTATGTTCGATTTTAATTTAAAAGCCTTATGGCATTATAGAGATTTATTAGTGCTTTTTGTAAGACGAGATTTTGTTGCGAGATATAAACAAACAATATTAGGTCCCGTATGGCATTTTATCCAACCAGCACTTACAACTGCTGTTTCAGTTTTATTATTCAATGTTATTGCTAAAATTTCTACCAATGGTATTAATCCAGTGCTTTTTCAAATGAGTGGTATTATTATTTGGAATTATTTTTCTACCTGTATCAATGCGTGTTCTACTGTGTTTGTGAGCAATGCCTCTATTTTTGGTAAGGTTTATTTTCCAAGGCTTATAATGCCGTTATCTATCATTGCCTCTAATATTGTGCAGTTTGGTATTCAATTTTTGCTATTACTCTGCACTATTATTTACTTTATTGTTTTTAAAAAACAGCCTCAATATTTTGGCATTAATTGGTTAATGATTCCTGTTTATATATTTCTAATGGCAGGTATTGGTTTAGGTTTAGGTATCATCATCTCATCTTTAACTACCAAGTACCGCGATATGACGGTGCTTTTAACTTTTGGTGTACAGTTATTAATGTATGCAAGTGCAGTTAACTATCCAATTAGTGAAATACAACAAAATAATCCACATTTTTATAATATCATCAAGTGGAATCCATTGGCATCAATTGTTGATGGATTTAGAAATGCTATTTTAGGTGGTACTGTCAGTTTATCAGCACTTGTTTACCCACTTATATTTATGATACTTTCACTATTTGGTGGCATTGCGTTATTTAATAAAGTTGAGAAAACCTTTATGGATACTGTTTAGGACAAATAATGTGTAGTTATACAAATGTGCGGATATGCTAATTTAGATATGTGCAAATTAAATTGCAATAAATTATCTCTCAAAACTGTTCACCAACTAATATGCGGCTTAGCGCTGATAAATATCATTTTATAAAAAATTATTGGCTTGCATTATTTCCAGCTGCAACGGTTTACTTATTTGGCTCTCGTGTACACGATACAAAAAAAGGCGGTGATATTGATTTATTAATTTTAAACGACAACGAAATAAAAATTACTCAAAAAATTAACTTTTTAAGTGCCTTCATGTTAGCCTTTGACGAACAAAAAGTAGATTTAGTTACTTATACTTATACAGACGAAGTACCGTTTAAAAATATTGCACTTAATAATGCCATTAGGTTATGAGTAAGGAATTAGCCATACTGCAAGAGTTACAGATAGAAATTTCGGCTATTAACAAGGCGTTGGTTCATCTGCAGCAATCTTTTACTAATTGCACAGCAATAGGCTTACAAACAACTTATACCGATTCAGAACTAGAAAAATGGGAAGCTTTTACAGCAAGATATGCCAGACTATCAGACATTGTAACCCAAAAAGTAATGAATACTATTTTGCTTATAGAAACTGGTAGTACTGGCTCATTAGTAGATAAGGCAAATTTTGCGGAAAAAATGGAATGGGTACTAAAAGCCGAAGATTTTAGGCAATTACGTTTTTTAGGCAATTATATTGCTCATGAATATTTAAAACAAAATACCAATGATATTTTTGAATTAGTACTTACAAACTATACAGCATTAGTAACTTTTGTAAACAGGCTAGTTGACTATTGTTCAAGTAATGCGTTATATAAAATATAGGCTACTAAGTCAATCAACTTTCGGCTAACACATAGCAATTCAATAAATGAGTAATACAGTTATAAAAGTCGAAAATTTATCTAAGCAATACAAACTCGGCGATATTGGTACAGGATCCTTAAGTCACGACGTTAATCGATGGTGGTACAAGGTACGGGGCAAAGAAGACCCTTATTTGCAAATAGGCGAATCTAATGATAGAACAAAAAAGGGAAGCAGCGATTATGTATGGGCTTTAAAAGACATAAATTTTGAAGTAAAACAGGGGGAAGTGTTAGGTATTATTGGTCGAAATGGTGCTGGTAAAAGTACCCTACTTAAAATATTAAGTAAAACAACCGCACCTACAACAGGGTCTATAAAAGTAAAAGGCAGAATTGCTAGTTTGCTAGAAGTGGGTACTGGCTTTCACCCAGAATTAAGTGGGCGTGACAATATTTATTTAAATGGTGCTATTTTAGGCATGACGAAACGTGAAATTACCAGCAAGTTCGATGAAATTGTTGACTTTGCTGGTGTAGAACGATATATTGATACGCCTGTAAAACGGTACAGTAGTGGTATGTACGTGCGTTTGGCTTTTGGTGTAGCAGCCCATTTAGAACCTGAGATTTTAATTGTAGATGAAGTGTTGGCAGTTGGCGATGCAGAGTTTCAAAAAAAGTGTTTGGGTAAAATGAAAGATGTGAGCGTAAATGATGGCAGAACCGTTTTGTTTGTGAGCCATAATATGACAGCGATGAATACCTTATGTGATAGAGGAATTTACATGAGAAATGGATTTATCGTTGAAACCGGACTAATTGGTAATATAATCACTAATTATTTAAGTTCAGACGCTGACATTACTACAGAAAAATCTTGGGAGTCAAATCCCTATGGGGATGACGCTGTACAGCTTCTTAATGCAAAGCTAGTAAACGAAAATGGCGAACACACCGACGGTATTGATTTATATAAAGGGGGCGGGATTGAATATACTTATCAAGTTTTGAAAGAGGGTTTTCTTCCGGTTCCAAATATGTTTCTTTTTAATCAGAAAGGCGACCACATTTTCTCTAGTTCTGCTACCACTGAAGAACGATATAAAAATATTGGAATTTATCAAACTATTATGTGGATTCCCCCAAATTTGTTAAATGAAGGACGCTATAATGTTGGATTGGCGACTTCTACAATGATTCCAGAAAAAATACATTTTTATGCAGCAGAAGCAATTGTATTTGATGTATTAGAGGATATGAGTTTAAGAAACAATGAGTATAGAGGTATAATACCCGGAGTAATTAGACCCACTTTAAAATGGGATGTTTTTCAGATTAGATAGTTGTACATTTTAATAAAAAATAAAAAATTGTTCCATGAAAAATAAAAGAATCTTTATTACAGGTGGTGCGGGATATCTAGGAAAGAACTTAGTAAAAAAATATTATAGTAATAATGAAATTACCATTTTTAGTAGGGATGAAGCAAAACATTATTATTTAAAGAAAGAGTTCCCTAAGATTAATTGCATCGTTGGGGATATTCGAAATTTCGATCTTTTAAAACGCGCAAGTCAAAATCATCAGATAGGAATATTTGCGGCATCAATTAAACAGATTGAGGCAGTAGATCAAAACGTGGAGGAAGGAGTAAAAATTATCATTGATGGTGCAATTAATTCAAGAAGGGTTGCTGAAGAAAACCGAATGGAGGCCGCTTGTTTCATTTCTTCTGACAAGAGTAGAGCTGCAACCACATTGTACGGATCGATGAAATTTATAGCAGGGGAATCATTTATAGTTAATGCTGATACAAAAAAATTCTTGTACAATGAAACTTCCAGTTTTACAAGGCTATCATGTGCTGTTTATGGAAACGTTTTAAACTCTACTGGTAGTTTAATTCCATTAATATGGGATGGGATTAAAAAAAAGTATGAACTTACTCTCTATTCATCTCAAATGACACGTTTTGTTATCGATATTGAGGACGCTATGAACCTTATTGAATATAGTTTGGAAATGAATGCCGTCAACATTGTACCAAATTTAGTCAGTTTTAGAATTGGAGATGTTTTTGAACTATTTAAAAATAAATTTTCTTTAAAATTCAAAATGGGTGTTCCTCGTATTTCTGAAAAACTTCATGAAATAATGATTTCTTCTGAGGAATTGTTTAGAACTCATTATGATAAAAATAGAAATATATACATAATGCATTACCATTCGATTTCAGATGAAATACCCATATTTGAGAGTGGAGAATATTCCTCAAAAGATGTGGTAATTGATAAGGAGAAACTATTAATATTATTTGAAAAATATAATTATTTTAAACCTGATGCACTCTAAAACAAGAATTAAATGTGCCGGATGTAACAATGATGAATTTCTGGTGGAAGTACTCCGATTTGGGGAAATACCACTTGCAGGCTATTTCCCTGAAATCGCAGAAATTTGGGATAGCAAAGCGTATAATTGTAATTTGTTATTGTGCGATCGATGTGGAATGCTTCAGGTGGATACACTTGTGTCCCCAAAAATTCTTTTTAAGGATTACAGGTACATGTCCTCGATTGGTCTCGCAAATCATTTTACTAAGGTTGCTGAATACTTGACAAATAGATTTTCTTTAAAGGAGAAAGATAAGGTGGTATTAGAGTTCGGAAGCAACGATGGAGTTCTTTTAAAGCCATTTAATGATCTTGGTGTCAAAACATTGGGCTTTGAACCATCAGAAAATATTTCTCAGATAGCCAAAAATAAGGGATGTAATATAATCGTTGATTTCTTTAATTATAAAACCGCCAAGGAAAATGAACTTGAGAATTCTGCAGATTTGATATGTGCGAATAATGTTTTTGCACATATCGATGATTTGGATGGTGTGGCAGAAGGTGTAAAATATTGTTTAAAAAGCAAAGGTTCATTTGTCATAGAGGTACACTATTTACTCAACCTTGTACAACAAAATCAGTATGATTTCATATATCATGAACACATATTTTATCATTCTTTATACAGTTTAAATAATTTTTTCAGAAAGCATAGTATGACAATCTATGATTTTGAGTTGATTGATGTGCATTCTGGTTCCGTTAGAATTTTTATAAAAAATGGTCTTGAAAATATCAATAGAAAAGTAGAGCGTCAGATAGAAATTGAAATAAATGCTGGTATTACAGATTCAAAAGGTTTCAAAAATTTTTTACATATAGTTAGCAGTCACATCGTAAATTGTAAAAAAGTTATTAGTGAGTTAGCAGAAAATAAAAGAACTTTAATTGGTTTTGGTGCGTCTGGTAGATGTAGTGTATTTTGCAATCTTTTAGAGTTAGGGACTGAACAGATAAAATTCATTTTTGATCAATCTCCAGAAAGAATTAATAGATTTATTCCAGGTGCTAATATTCCTATTCTAGATTTTACTAGTAAATTGGCTGAGAAAGAATATGATGTTGTTGTGATATTTGCTTGGAACTTTGCAAATATGATAATGAAAAAAGTTAAAGCACGAGATTATTTAGTCTTATTTCCACAACCAAGATTTGTAAAAGAAACTGAAATCATTAAAGGTATATTGTGAGAGTCTTAGTATTAGGTCATGAAGGGTTGCTAGGAAATTGTGTTATTAAATTATTCACATTAATACCAGACATGAATGTTATCACCACTGATAATCGATGGCCAGATAAAAACTTTATAAAATTTATTAAGCAGGGACAATTTGATTGGGTAATTAATTGTGTTGCTAAAATACCACAGAAAAAGCCAGATGATATTGAATACTTTACTATCAACGTTGGGTTACCTATTTTTTTGTCTTCATTAAATACGAAAGTAATTCACCCCTCTTCTAATTTACTAATTTCAAAATTGCCTTATCCGTTGTCTAAACTTGCTTGCGAAACAATACTGAAGAATTTTGTAAATACTTATATCATACGCACGTCTATTATCGGAATCGAAACAAATTCTCCAAGTTCATTATTATCATGGTTTCTTGCAACCGAAGAAAAACAAATACAGGGATTTACAAATCAAGAATGGAATGGAATTACAACATTAGAATGGGCAAGAATCGCTTTGGAAATTATTAGGAATAAAGCAAATGAAAGATTAATAATTCCGTATACTAACAAAGTGTCGAAATTTGAGTTACTCATTCTTTTTAAAAAAATTTTTAAAAAAAATATTGAAATTACGCCAATCAATGACTTTCATTCTATTGTAGAGAGTGAAGAAAAAAATTTATTTAGAGGAGAGATTACCTCCCAACTAAATGAACTAAAATTATTTTACAAATTATAAAAAATCGCAGCAGATTTAGCATGAATATATCTCTACCATTAGTAAGTATTGGTCTTTCAGCTTATAACAGACCAGAAGGGTTAGTAAGAACACTAAACTGTCTTTTAAATCAAACTTATCAGAATATCGAAATTATATTGTCAAATGATTGTTCAATAGATCTGAAGGTAAATGTAGTTATTAGTAAATACTTGTCCGACAAGCGAATAGTTTACTATGATCAACCGCAAAATATTGGGTCACTAAAAAACCAAAATTTTGTCTTAGAAAAAGCAACCGGCGAGTTTTTCATGCGGTTAGCTGATGACGATTGGGTTGATGTAAATTATGTAGAATCCTGTTTAAGTTTTTTATTGGAAAACGAAGGTTATTCTGGAGCTTATGGAGCCGCTAAAATTTATAATTTAAATGATGAATTTCTCAGAAATGACCCTCAAATTAGGCTCGTGCAGGATACAGGAACCGAAAGAGTGCTAAATTATCTTCAACATGTCGAGTGTAATGGAACCTATTATGGACTTATTCGCAAGCTTTACTTCCCATACTTATTTACTGAAAATCAGTTAGCCGATGATTGGCTAGTAGTATCACGAATAGCTTTCTTAGGGAAATATAAGATGATCGAAAATGCAAATTGTTACATTACAACAGGAGGAATATCTAGTTCTTTTGAGAGTATTGTCCAAAATTTAAATCTGCATGGGGTTGCCAAATATTTCCCCTATATATCTATTTCTCTAAATGTAATAAAGGATATAATTTGGGGGTCTGTTGTCTACCGAAAAATTAATTTTCTGGGCAGATTGAAATTGGCGTTAAAATCATTTATAATTATTTTTAAACGGTTTAATGTAAAATCAGAAATAAAGCAAGGTTTGAAAAAAATAGTAAGATTAAGTCTTAGAAATAAGCAAAAGCAACTCAAAGCACTGGATTAAAGTAAAGTCTAATTTTAATCAATCATTTTAATGAGCCGTTTAAAAAAATATCTTATCACAGGTTTCTCTGGTTTTGTAAGTAAACATTTTCTGGAATATCTATCTTCTGTAGGCGAACGCTGCGAAGTAGTGGGTATTAGCAGAAGTCAGGCGGAGCCCATACATTACGATCATCTTCAAATTAGAACTTACCAGGTAGATTTGAAA
>JAYVNQ010000125.1:0-5426 GCA_043758365.1 Chitinophagales bacterium | reverse complement strand
ACAGGAACAGAAGAAGGCGTTTTGCATTGAGGCTTAACCTAATCGCTGCTATTTGCTATTACCAATTATAGATTTTTATTTATGTTAGAGGTCTATTAATCGAAATGATTGTGTTTAATGTTCTACTCAAAAAGCCTAAACCTTTTTAAAAATCTATTGTTGTAATTTATATGAATGCGTTTACTATAAAAGATTTAGAGTTATTGTCTGGCATTAAGGCCCACACTATACGTATTTGGGAGCAACGCTACAACTTTTTAAAACCTCAACGTACCGATACTAACATTCGTTACTACAGCAACGATGAACTTAAGACAATTTTAAACATTGCGTTACTGAATAAATATGGCTTCAAAATTTCGCACATTGATAGGATGAGTAATCCTGAAATGAAGGATAAAATTGTTTCTCTTTCTCAAACTCAGGCTCAGCAAGAACGTATTTTAAACGACCTAATTCATTGCATGGTTGATTTAAAAATAGATGAATTTGAGGAACTATTAGATAGCTATATCGAAACAAAAGGTATAGAAAAAACAATCCTACAAATTATTTTTCCATTCTTAGAACGTATTGGAATATTATGGGTAACCAACCATATTAATCCTGCACAAGAACATTTGGTTACTAATATTGTACGTCAAAAATTAATTGTTGGCATAGATAGCGTTCGCAGCCACTTTTCCACAGCTAAAAATGTACTTCTATTTTTACCCGAAGGGGAACATCATGAACTAGGGCTGCTTTTTATGCACTATCTACTTAAAAGCCGCGGTATTAAAGTGATGTACATTGGTGCGAATGTGCCGGTTAAAGATGTTGAGTACGTAGCTAATTTAAAAAAGCCAGCTTTATTATACACGCATTTAACGGCAGTTGCTCACAATTTTAATCTTGAAAAATTTTTAGTAAATGTCCAAAACCGCTTATTCGATTTTAAAGTGACTATTTCTGGTCAAGTGGTTCAAAACTATAAAAAGAAAGTTCCTACAAATGTTAGCTTTAAAAAGTCGTTAAGCGAAGTGATGGATACAATCGGTCAGTTATAATCAGAGCAAGTGGTTAGTATTTCTTAAGTATATTTTAAGTATTTAAAGTGGTGTAAGTATTAAACCTTTACGCACCATTATACTCAAATGCTACATGACTACAATTGCTAACCCTTACCAAATTATTAGCCAACACAATTTTGCTAATGTTCTACTGAATGCCGATACCAATCAAAAGTCTCTAAACGCTACAATACCCATTAAAACAGGTGAAGTAATCAGCTTCTTTAATGCTAGACAAACCTTTAATCATCCCACATATTTAACGGTACAAACTGGCATCAAAACGCATATAACATTAATGCCAGAATTCTTGCAGTACATTAATCATAGCTGCAATCCCAACGTTTTTTTTGATACTGACTTAATGCAATTAATCTGCTTAAAACCAATTGCAATTGGCGAAGAACTACGTTTTTTTTATCCTTCAACTGAATGGGAAATGACTCAGTCGTTTGTTTGTAATTGTGGCTCTGCTAATTGTTTGCAGTTGGTGCAAGGTGCTGCTTATCTTAGTAATGATGTTGCTGCACAATATCGGGTTACCAACTTTATTAAGCAGCAGTTACTTGCAAAAAAATAGCACGTATTTCAAAGATGTCTACCAAACTAAACCCTTCTATTTCAATTGATACGTTAAAAGTTTGGGTATTGGCCCCACACTTAATAACCAACGACGCTAATTTAGATTATTACTACGATTTTAGCCAAAGTATTGCAGAATATAAAGCCACATTTAATGAACTTAATATTAATTGGAAATGGCAGCCTGTAACAATAAATGATTACGAAACGATAATTGATGAAATTGTTGCTGCTAGGGATTTTCAAGGCATTTATCCCATCGTTTTTAACTTGTGCGATGGTGATGAAGTAAATGGTACGCCTGGCATTTCGCTAGTAAAATTATTGGCACAAAGGGGATTGATTTACACTGGCGCTGATGAGTTTTTTTATAACATTACTACCTCTAAAATATTAATGAAGGCGGCTTTTGATGCCGCTAAAGTGGCTACGCCAAAATGGTTACCGGTTCACAAAATCAATCAAGATGTGACAAGTTTTTTTAAGCAACTTGGTACGCCAATAATTGTAAAGCCGTCTGTTTCTGGTGGTAGTATGGGTGTTGGTATTAAGAATGTAGTTTATAATACCGAGCAGCTTGAAACGCAAGTAAAGTTGATGTTTCAGGGCTATAGAGGTTGGAATTTAGCAACCGATGGTTTGCTGGCAGAAGCCTTTATAAATGGTGCAGAGTTTACTGTTTTTATTGTTGGTAATTATTACAATAAAGTCAATGCTATTATTTACCAACCAGTAGAAAGAGTGTTTCATGAAAGCTTACCAGAGCATGAAAAGTTTTTATCTTTTGATAGGCTTTGGGAAATTTATGAAGATGAAACACCGATGCCAAACGCTGCAAATTTTTATGAGTATGCTGTGCCACAATTAAGCTTGCATGAAGCTATTAAGCAATTGGCTTGGGATGCTTTTGAGGCGGTAAAAGGTACAGGTTATACAAGGGTTGATATTCGTATGGATAAAGCTAATGGCAAATTATATGTGCTAGAAGTGAATGCCCAATGCGGTATTAGCGAAGATGAAAATTTTACAAGTATTGGCGCTATTTTAAAATTTGCTAAGGTTAGCTTTACTGATTTGGTGGTACAAATAATCAATAACAGCATCAACCGATAATATAACCGTAGATTGATAATAATTAGATGATGTAGCTATGATTTTGTTATAGCGAAAACTTTCCTAATTAATCTGCGGTAATAATCATTCCCAATCAACGATTAGCATCATGACAAATCAAATTAATCATACAACTCGGAGGTTAAAAATTTGTGTGCTGCAACCCGATTATTCGACGTCTGCAGTTGATTATCAATATTATGACCCACCAAGAGAATTGCAAAAGTTACTACCGAACGATATAGTGGATACTATTTTCCTAAATAAATTAACGACATATAAACAGCTAAAAGCCTTGCAGCACAAGGGTTACGATGTATTTGTAAATTTATGCGAAGGTTATTTGGAATGGGAAGTACCATCTATTGATGTGATTTATACACTAGAATTATTGAACCTGCCGTTTACAGGCCCAACATCAAAATTGTACGACCCGCCGAAAGAATTAATGAAGTATGTTGCATTTTGTGCCAACGTTGTTACGCCAGCTTATGCCGTCATAACATCGCTAAATAATCTTGAAAAAGAGTGTTGCCATCTGCAATTTCCCTTGTTTGCAAAACCTGCCAAAGCTGGTGATAGCTTAGGTATTGATGATAAATCATTAGTACAAAACTTTATAGGATTGCAAGAAAAGGTTGCCAAACTTTTGATTGATTATGATGAACTTTTAGTAGAGGAATATATTGCTGGCAGAGAGTTTACGGTAATGTTAGCTGCTAATGCCGATGGTCAAACTGTTACAATTTTTAAGCCTGTAGAATATATTTTTCCAGATACTTTTCAGTACAAAACCTATGCATTAAAAACATCCGAACTGCACCCAAATGCTAATATTCCTTGCAACGATATAGAGATAGAAAATCAGCTTCGTTCTGCTGCTATTAATATCTTCAAAGGCTTTAATGGTGTGGGTTACGGCCGATTAGATTTCAGGATGGATGCAACAGGCAAACTCTATTTTTTAGAAATAAATTTTACCTGTTCTGTGTTTTATACAGATGGTTACGAGGGTTCGGCGGATTATATTTTGCAGTATGATGGTTTTGGTCAGCAACGGTTTTTGCAGCACATTATTGAAGAAGGAATTGCTAGACATAAACGACAACAAAAAAAATATGTTGTAAAGGGTAACGCCATTGCGGGTTATGGTATTTATTCCACACAAAATTTGGCAGATGGAGAATTAGTTTTTAAAGGTGAAGGCAAAGCTCAACGCTTAGTTACCAAAGCATTTATAGCGGCTAATTGGAATGAGGAAGAACAAGAAAATTTTCACCGATATGCTTATCCAATTAGCGATGAGGTATTTATTTTATGGGATGACAATCCTGAAGAATGGGCGCCGCAAAACCATTGCTGCGAGCCGAATACAGCTTACAAAGGTTTAAACGTGTTTGCTATAAAGCCTATTACCGTAGGCGACGAATTAACGCTAGATTACACTTCGTTTTTAAGTGATGCTATGCAGCCATTTACTTGTAAATGTGGTTCGCCAAATTGTAGAGGTTTTATAAAAGGCATACCAAATAATACTATTACAGAAAGAGAGAAAACTGCTAAATAAAAACCCAAAACCATGTCTCGTTTTTATGTTTTAAAAAGCATTATGCTACAACACAAGTACCAGTTATTACTAACCTATAGCTTGTTTAGTGTAGAGATGTTGGGCTTATTATTTCGGCCTTTTTTTTTAGGTAAAGCAGTTGATGATTTGTTAGAAGGCAGCTATAAAGGGCTCATTTATTTAGCAGCATCTCACATGATTTGGTTGGTGTCAGGCACTATTAGGCACATGTACGATACACGTACTTATTCAGCCATTTACACAGCCTTGGTTACCCGCTTGTTGGCTCGAAAATATCAAAGTAGTGACATATCCAAACTGAGTGCCCACAGTACTTTGGCGAGAGAATTTATAGATTTTTTGGAGTTTGATTTAAACTACGTAGTTGAAGCTGGTTACAATATTATTGGCTCGTTGATAATGCTATTTTTTTACGATAAAATGGTGGTGGTAGTTTGCTTGTTGTTACTATTACCTGTAATGGCTATTAGTTATTTTTATGGCAAACGCATGAGCCGTTTAAATCAATTAAAAAATGATGAACTTGAAAAACAAGTGGCAATTATTGGCACACGAAACACCAAGAAAATCATTCAGCATTATGCCAACTTACGCAAGTGGCAAATTAAAATATCTGATAAGGAAGCTTGGAATTTTGGCGTAATGGAATTGATGGTTTTAGTAGTAATTGTTACATCTTTATTAATTACAACGGGCAACCGCTGGCAAGAAGGTTTTTTGGCCGGCGATATTATTGGTATCTACAATTATATCCTCAAGTTTGTGGGCGGTTTAGATACTATTCCTTACACAGTGCAACGATTAAGTTCGCTAAAAGACATTACTAAACGGGTCGAGTTTGAGGTTGAATAGTGGGTTTTTGTTAGAGGGGGCACATTTATCGGGTTTGCTTTCCATCACAAAAGATTTAGCTGGTATCTAAGAAGCTGTTTAAAAACGGTTCAGCATAATCCTTATAGCTGATAAATGCACCATTGCGACACTTGTTTCATTTGGTAATGTACTGAAAAATAGTTGGTGATATTTTAGATTAAAACACTTTAATTGCCTTTATCAGCTAAAAGAGGAAGCAAGCTCTGCTGGAGAGCACC
>JAYVNQ010000124.1:0-5437 GCA_043758365.1 Chitinophagales bacterium | reverse complement strand
CCTGTATGTATTTGAAACTTAATCCATGAGTAAATTCTAAAGGTTTCTAGCACTTCGTAATCTGTTATAGACGCCTTGCCTTTTGCGTTGGTAACCATCGTTCCGTTTTTTGCAGGATGCTCCATAATACCAATATCAATGGTTTCGGTTTGGTGCATCAGCGTACCATTTACCAAACCCAAATAAAATTTTTCTACTTCTCTACTTTCAAACAAAGCAGACAATTCTTTATGAGTGATTTCATCTTTTGCAAAAACGATGATGCCGCTAGTTTCTTTATCTAACCTGTGAACAGTAAATATTTGCCCGTATTTGGCAATTAAAAAATCTTTTAGCGATGTTTCGCTTTGCTTCCTATCTGGTATGGATAACATACCTGACGGCTTATTGAGGGCTATAAAAAAATCATTTTCAAATAAAATATCCAACTTCATAGTTAATAATTTTCACCACATAGACAGATAGGCACATAGTTTTACAAACTATAACTGCTTACTTACATCTATTATTTATTATTATAATGGTATTAATAAAATGCAGCAAGATTATTAATCTGCTAAGGGTTCGGGTTCTATTTTAGGAGCTTTTTTAATAAAAGATTGATTCATAAACTTCAGTAACCGTATCTCTTTTTCGTTCAAAAAACGCCACCTACTGCGTTCAACATTCTTCTTAGTAAGATTTGCAAACACTACTCTATCCAATGCCTTAACCTCATACCCAAGATGCTCAAATATTCTACGTACAATACGATTTCTACCATTGTGAATTTCTATACCAACATTGCTTTTATCGCCGGTGTCTGCGTAAGCCAAACTATCTGCATGGGCTTCGCCATCCTCTAAATTAATGCCACTTACAATGGCTTCAAAATCTCGTTTGGTTAATGGCTTGTCTAGCTTTACGGCATATACTTTTTTTATCTGAAAGCTAGGGTGTGTCAGCTTTTGCGCCAACTCGCCATCGTTTGTTAATAGTAACACGCCAGTGGTATTTCTGTCTAATCTACCCACAGGATAAATGCGTTCTGGTGTTGCACCTTTTAATAAATCTAATACTGTTTTCCTGCCATCGGGGTCAGATGATGTAGTAAGATAATCTTTGGGCTTATTAAGCAATATGTACACTAAATTTTTCTTAGGGAAAATCTGTTTGCCCTTCACTTTAATTTCATCTCGGGCAGAAACTTTGTAGCCTGGTTCGTACACAATATCACCATTAACAGTTACCAAGCGCTGCTTCACTAATTCAGCGGCTTCTCGCCTACCACAAACACCTGCATGGGCTATAAATTTATTTAATGGCATATCTTCTGCAACGGGTTCGGTTGTAGTTGCTTTGGGTTTTAGTTTTACATTTCCCTCAGCTTCATCGCCTGCAAAATATTTATCGCTATTGCTACGAACGTAAGTTTTAGAGAATTTTTTATCGCCCAAGGGTTTGCCTACATGAGGCTTTGGAGTTCTTTTTTGGGGTGCTTGCTTTTTTGCATCTGGCTTTACTTCGCTTACAATACCGTGTTGCTTTTCGTATTTTTCTTGGCGTTTTTGGTCGCCCACAGCTTTAGATTCTGCCTTGGCCATTCGCTTTTGAACCTTAGCCATTTCTTTTTTCTTTGCTCCCTTTGGTTCATTGTTCATAAACTTATCAAATGCATGTTTTGCCATAATTTTTCGTTTGCTGTTTTGCAACAGGTACTACGAAAATAAGGCAGATTTACTATTTCGAATTGTTGATTTAGAATTTAGTTTGAAGTTTGAAGTTTGGGATTATTGTTTGAACGTTTGTAAAGTTTATGAAGTTCACACATCGTACCTCAAATATCGTACGTCGTACATCGTTTTATTCATACCGCAAAGCTACAATGGGATTAAGTTTGGCGGCTTTCATAGCAGGATAAATACCAACCAGCAAACCAACACTCGAGCAAATAATAATGCCTAAAATTACCCAGCCCCAAGGCAATATAAAACCTGTGTTTAAGAACATACTAAAAATATTACCAACCAATATGCCCAATATTATACCACAGACGGCACCCAATAAACTAATAATTAAACTTTCAAATAAAAACTGTTTGCCAACATCTTTGCTTTTACCACCCAATGCTTTTATTAGCCCAACTTCTTTGGTGCGTTCGTTAACTGCAACCAACATAATGTTCATTAACCCAATGGCTGCACCAGTAATGGTTATTAACCCAATAAAAACTGCTGCTGCAGTAACGCCACTTAGTAAGCCAATAAATATTTCGGCAAATTTGTCGCTCTTTTCTATCACAAAATTATCTTGTTCTATAGGCTCTAAACGCCGGATAGAACGGAATAAAGAGGTGGTTTCGCCAACAGCTGCATCCATATCTTTTACGTTATCAACCATTACACCAATGTTAAACGAATTTAAAGCAGTTGATAAGCGTCTAGCATTTTGATAAGTGGTTAATACTGCATCATCTTGCCGTAAAAACGAGCTGGTGCCTTTTGGTTTTAATAAGCCAATAACCCGATATTGTAAACTGCCAACCCGTATAATTTTATCAACGGATTGTTCTGGGTTTTCGCCAAATAATTTGGTGGCTATATTACTTCCAATTAAGCAAACATTACGACCTGTAGTAACATCTAAATTACTGAAATTTCTACCAACGTTTAATTTGTAACCGCTTACTAGCATATAGTTTTCATCGCCACCCAACAACGAACATTGCGGATTGGTCTTTTTATCGGCGTAAGCACACTCTAAATTATTACCCCCACGTATTGAAATACTTATTGCGGCAGGATAAGCAAATACTGCTTTAAAGGCTTCTGCATCTTCTTTACGAATAGGTTTATCTAGATTAGATTTCTTTTCTTTTTGACCAACCTTACCCAAAGTTGTATTGCTACCACCACCAAAACGCACTTTTGTATCTTTAAAACGGATGCTGAAGGAGTTGGCACCCATGAAGGAAAAGCTATCTTTTAAATATTGGTTTATGGCACCAATAGCCGTGATGATACCAATTAACGCCATAATACCAAATGCAATAATGGTAACGGTGATGCCAGTACGCAACTTATTGCTACGAACAGTTTTAAAAGCCAACGAAAATGAGTCTGCGGTTGTCATAATAAAAAGTTACTACGCAATATTACGGCAATGAGTTGATGTGCTAAAGAGTTACTATTAATGATTATTTTACCGTCTAGTTGGTGGCTTAGCAAGCTGAAACTTTATTGTGTGTTATTGAACTGCATCATTTTAAGTTATACGCAAAAGTGTATTTTACTTTCCAGTATTTTTATCCCCCGCTTACCAAATAATTATGAAAATGAAACTTGCTCAATTTATTACTTTCATCTGCATTACTCCCGCAACAATCTTTGCACAAGTACCAAAACAAGTTGAGACTTATAAAGATTATCCCATTTATAATGGTAAAGATTTGGGTGTAAGCTACAGCCCTACAAAAACAATTTTTAAAGTATGGGCACCAAAGGCATCAGAAGTTGTTTTAAAATTATACGCAGCAGGTGATGGTGGTGAGGCAATGAATACTATTGCCTTATCTAAACTAACAAATGGTGTTTGGGCAACAGTTATAAATAAAAACCTTAAAAAAGTTTACTATACGTTTCAAGTAAATCAAGCTGGTAATTGGCTACTTGAAAGGCCAGATATTTATGCAAAAGCGGTAGGCATAAACGGTAAGAGAGGTATGGTAGTTGATTTAGCAGCTACAAACCCTACCAATTGGAAGAACGATAAAAAACCTGTTCAAAAAAACTTTACCGATATTATCCTTTACGAAACCCATGTTCGTGATTTATCTATTGGTAAAAATGCTGGCATCAAACACAAAGGGCAGTTTTTAGGCATGGCAGAAAGAGGTACAAAAAGTGCTGAAGGAGCAACTACTGGTCTCGATCATTTGAAAGAATTGGGTGTAACACATATTCATCTACTTCCATCTTTTGACTTTAATTCGATAGATGAAACGAAACCAAATGCTAATTATAACTGGGGTTACGACCCTGTAAATTACAACGTGCCAGATGGTAGCTATGCTACCAATGCAACAGATGGGAATATTAGAATAAAAGAGTTTAAACAAATGGTTCAAACGCTACATGCAAATGGCTTAAGGGTAATATTAGATGTGGTGTACAATCATACTGCCGATAGAAATTCAAATTTTAACCAGTTTGCCCCCGATTATTTTTATCGGCATAGGGCAGATGGCAGCTATTCAGATGCGACTGGTTGCGGTAACGAAACAGCTTCTGAAATGCCAATGATGCGGTCATTTATGGTAGCATCTGCAGTTTATTGGGCAAAAGAATACCATTTGGATGGTTTTAGATTTGATTTAATGGG
This sequence comes from Chitinophagales bacterium, assembly GCA_043758365.1. Classification (GTDB taxonomy): domain Bacteria; phylum Bacteroidota; class Bacteroidia; order Chitinophagales; family Chitinophagaceae; genus Parasediminibacterium. The sequence goes on along the minus strand of JAYVNQ010000124.1, from coordinate 1,078 downwards.
TGTACATGACATGGCAACCATGAACCAAATTAGTGATACCCTGCATAAAATAGACCCGACCATTTTTATATATGGCGAAGGCTGGACGGCCGGTTCAAGCCCTTTACCCGAAGAACAAAGAGCTGTTAAAAAATACACTTTCCAGCTACACAATATTGCAGCGTTTAGCGATGATATACGAGATGGCTTGCGTGGTCCATTTAATAAAGTAACAACAAAAGGCTTTATTAGTGGTGAAAAAGGCACTAAACAAAGTGTGATGTTTGGCATTGTTGCTGGCGTTCAACACCCTCAAATAAATTACCAACAGGTTAATTATTCAAAAAAGCCTTGGGCCGAACAACCATCGCAAACCATTACCTATATTTCTTGCCACGATGATAATACGTTGTTTGACAGATTAAAAATTGGCAACCCAACTGCTTCGGAAGCAGAACTTATTAAAATGGATAAGTTAGGTCATACCGTGGTTTTAACTTCACAAGGTGTTACTTTTTTGCAGTCTGGTGCTGAAATGTTGCGGACTAAAAAAGGCGTTGCCAACTCTTATAATTCACCCGATTCTATAAACGAAATTGACTGGAGCAGAAAAACGACTTATGCCAACGTTTATAATTATTACAAGGCGCTTATTGCGTTACGGAAGCACCACCCTGCTTTTAGAATGCCCACAACTAAAATGATTCAAGACCATTTACAGTTTATTGATATGACTGACCCATTAGTAATTGCTTACCAAATAAAAGGTAATGCCAATAACGATGCTTGGAAAGATATTTTGGTTTTAATAAATGGAGATGCTACCGAGAAAACCATTACGTTACCCACAGGCAAATGGCAATTAGCTAGCGATGGTAACATTGTTAACGAAAAGGGGATTAAGCAAATAGCAGCTGCAACTATTACTTTACCTGCCACAACTGCGTATATTTTGTTTAAATAAATTAATGCGCCAAAGAAGTTACAGCCCACAAAGCAGCCGTAGAAATAATTATCCAGAGTACCACACCTTGTACCAATGGCTTAAAACCCACTGATTGCAATACTTTTCGGTTTAAGCCGCAACCAATAAGAAACA
>JAYVNQ010000123.1:0-5448 GCA_043758365.1 Chitinophagales bacterium | reverse complement strand
AACTCAAAGCACTATGAAAGACTAAATGAAACAAGTGTCGCAATGGTGCATTTATCAGCTATAAGGATTATGCTGAACCGTTTTTAAACAGCTTCTTAAACTAATTTGCAAATAATAATAGTTTGAAGTAGCTCTAAGAATTTTGTTTAAACCCTTAACTATGAAAGAAAATGCTTAGACTAACATTTGTTAGTTTTTAAGTTGTTTGGTTTTATATTTGAGGTAATAAATTGCTGAATATGGAAAAGAATCTTGATGATATTTTTTTAGATAAAATTGATAAGGAAATTAAAATTGAACCAAAAGATTGGATGCCTGAGGCTTATAGAAAAACACTGATACGGCAGATTAGCCAACATGCGCACAGCGAAATTGTAGGGATGCTTCCCGAAGCAAATTGGATTACACGAGCACCAACTTTAAAACGGAAAGCTATTTTATTAGCAAAGGTTCAAGATGAGGCTGGGCACGGCTTGTACCTGTATAGTGCTGCCGAAACATTGGGTATTAGTAGGGAGGAAATGTACCATCAATTGCATACTGGCAAAGCAAAATATTCGTCCATTTTTAATTATCCCACACTCAGTTGGGCCGATATGGGTGTTATTGGTTGGTTGGTTGATGGTGCTGCCATTATGAACCAAGTGCCGCTATGCCGAAATAGTTACGGGCCTTATGCAAGAGCGATGGTTAGAATTTGTAAGGAAGAGAGTTTTCATCAACGGCAAGGCTTTGAGATACTTTTAATATTGAGCAAAGGCACCGAAGCACAGAAAAAAATGTGTCAGGATGCTATCAACCGTTGGTGGTGGCCGAGTTTAATGATGTTTGGCCCAACAGATGACGATAGCCCAAACTCGGTACAAAGTATGCAATGGAAAATAAAGCGTTTTACTAATGATGAGCTTCGCCAAAAATTTGTAGATGTATGTGTAGAACAAGTGAAAGTTTTAGGAATGACTTTGCCAGATAAAGATTTAAAATGGAACGACAGCCGCCAGCACTATGACTTTGGTGAAATTGATTGGGCTGAATTTTGGAACGTTGTTAATGGTAATGGCCCTTGCAATAAAGAGCGTTTACAAACAAGGGTACAAGCTTGGGAAGATGGTGAATGGGTAAGGCAAGCAGCCACAGCACATGCGGCAAAAAAAGCAAATAACCTAACAGAAAAAGCAGCATAAAATGGATAACATAGCTAGCAACGCTTGGCCTTTGTGGGAAGTATTTATTAGAAGTAAACAGGGTTTAGATCATAAGCATGTAGGCAGCTTACATGCGACCGATGCTACCATGGCCATTGAGAATGCAAGAGACGTTTACACCCGCAGAATGGAGGGTGTAAGCATTTGGGTGGTTGAAAGCAAGCATATTCATGCAACAAACCCCGATGATGCAACCATGTTGTATGAGCCTGCGAATGATAAGGCTTATCGTCACCCAACTTTTTACGAATTACCAGAAGAGTTGAAGTATATGTAGGAGGTTGGTTGATTGAGGGGTTAATTGGTTGAGTGGTTGAGTTAGTATGAAGTAATTTAAAAATGAATTTTATGGGTGAAAATGCGAACCAAAGTTTTACTGAATTGGAAGTTTGGAAGAAGGCAAGAATCCTAAAAAATGAAATTAAAATCTTGGTAAATAATTTCCCTACTGAAGAAAAATACAAGCTAAATGACCAAATTATTCGCTCATCACGATCAATAACAGCCAATATAGCAGAAGATCATGGAAGGTTTACCTATTAAAGACCAATTCCATTTTTGCATCATGGCAAGAGGCTCATTAAGCGAAACATATAATCACTTAATTGAAGCCTTTGACTGTAACTATAATTAGTAGAGAACAACTAGAAAATTTGAAGATACATATTGATGAGGTTGGTAAATTATTAAATGACTACATCTCATTTTTAAGAAAAAATATTGCATCATGACAACAGATATAATATCAAACAATCAACCAAACAACCAATCAACTAATAAACTAATAAACCAACCTCTCAACCAATCAACTTCTCAACCAATCAACCTCTCAACCAACCGACCAATCAACCACTTACTAAACTACACACTTCATCTTGCAGATAATGCTTCTATAATTGGTCATAAATGTGGAGAGTGGTGTGGACGTGGGCCAATTTTAGAACAGGATATTGCCATCGGTAATATTGCTTTAGATTATATCGGTCAGGCAAGAATGCTGTACCAATATGCTGCTGAAATATTTAATGAAACAACAAGCCAACAAGCCACAGAAGATACTTTAGCATACCTGAGAGATGCGACTGAATTTAAAAACTTTTTACTGCTGGAACTGCCAAATGGCGACTGGGCTAACACAACGTTGCGGCTTTTTTTCTTTAGTAGTTATCAATATTTTTTGTACCAACAATTACAATCTTGCAACAATGAAAGGCTTGCTGCCATTGCATCTAAAGCAATAAAAGAAGTAGCCTATCATTTACGTTGGAGTGCTGATTGGGTTATACGATTAGGCGATGGTACAAATGAAAGTAAACGTAGAATAGAACAAGCAATAGAAAATTTATGGTCTTATACTGGTGAATTATTACAACCAATAAATGATGAATTAAATTTTGTTGACAGCACAATTATTAATAGTGAATGGAACAAGAAAGTTGCAACTATTTTTGAAGAAGCTACCTTAATAGTACCGCAAAATGCTTGGATGCAAAGTGGTGGATTTGTAGGAAACCATACTGAACATTTAGGCTTTATATTAGCCGATATGCAATTTTTACAAAGGGCTTATCCTAACGCAAATTGGTAAAATAGTTAGCCCTAAAGAATCATTTTTAATGAGCGATTTAAAAGAAAAAATAAACACCATTCTTGCTTCGGTTTACGATCCACAAATACCTGTGTTATCAATTATTGATCTTGGTATTGTAAGAGATATAACAACAGAAAATGACCTTATAAATATCATTATTACACCAACTTATTCTGGTTGCCCAGCAATGGATGTAATTAGCACCAGCATTAGGTTTGCGTTACTTGAACAAGGCTTTACTAATTTTAATATTGAATTGGTTTTAAGTCCCGCATGGTCAACCGATTGGATTACCGAAAACGGCAGACGACAACTGCAAGCTTATGGCATTGCACCGCCAATGGGCAAACAAATTAATGAGGAATATTTAGACAAATTAAACGTGCCATGCCCACAATGCTTATCAACAAATACAACGCTGGTATCACAATTTGGTTCTACGGCTTGCAAAGCTTTATTTAAATGCTTAGACTGTAAAGAACCTTTCGATTATTTCAAATGCCATTAACCTTAAACCTTCAAACTAATCAACTTCTCAACCAATCAACTAATTAACTAATTAACTTCTCAACTAATCAACTAACCATATGCCTTCCATTCTAACAGAAATAAAAAATAATATTGGTATCATCACCCTTAACCGACCAGATAAATTCAATGCGTTTAACAAAGAAATGGCGTTGTTATTACAAACTGTTTTAGATGATTTTGGTAACGATAAAACTGTAAAAGCCATCTACTTAACAGGCAATGGAAAAGCATTTTCTGCTGGGCAGGATATTAGTGAATTAACAGGCGAAAATCCGCCTACTATTAATGAAATTTTAGCTGACCATTATAATCCCATTGTTACCAAAATACGAACACTGCCAAAACCAATAGTATGCGCTGTTAATGGGGTGGCCGCAGGTGCTGGTGCAAATATTGCTTTAGCTTGTGATATAGTATTAGCAACACTTTCAGCAAATTTTATACAAGCATTTAGCAAAATTGGTTTAATACCAGATAGCGGTGGCACTTTTACTTTACCAAGATTAATTGGCTTTCAAAAAGCAAGTGCGTTGATGCTATTGGGCGATAAAGTTTCAGCTACTGATGCCGAAAAAATGGGCATGATTTATAAGGTATTTTCCGACGAAATTTTTGCCAATGAAAGTTTTAAAATAGCAACAACATTATCGCAATTACCAACCCAAGCTTTGGCATTAATTAAGCAAGCATTAAATGCATCGCTTAGCAATACTTTAGAACAACAATTACAAGTAGAGGATGAACTACAACAACAAGCTGCCAACACTTACGACTTTAAAGAAGGCATTGCTGCATTTACAGAAAAGCGTTCACCAGTTTTTGAAGGTAGATAAGCCATTGCAAGTTTGCAACCAATGCCACCTTTGCAACCATTACCTTCGCAAACGTTTTACTAAATAGTTACAAGCAGTGTCAGAAAAGAATTTTATAGATTATATACGCATTTTTGCCCGTAGTGGTCATGGTGGTGCTGGGCAAACACATTTCATGCGCAATAAATTAACTGCAATGGGCGGCCCAGATGGAGGTGATGGAGGCAGAGGTGCCCACATTATTTTAAGAGGCAATGCCAATTTATGGACGTTGCTGCATTTGCGTTATTACAAAAACGTTTTGGCCCAAAATGGAGAGAATGGTAGTAAGAGCAATTGTACTGGAAAAGATGGAGAAGATATTTTTATAGATGTGCCACTCGGCACAATAGCACGTGATGAAGAAACCGGCGAGATTGAGGCTGAAGTTTTAGAACATGGTCAAGAAATTATTTGGATGAAAGGCGGCCGTGGTGGTTGGGGCAATCAACACTTTGCAACCTCAACAAACCAAGTACCCGAACACTCTCAACCCGGCGAAGCCGGTGTGGAAGGTTATAAAAATTTAGAGCTGAAAGTATTAGCAGACGTGGGTTTGGTGGGTTTTCCTAATGCAGGCAAATCAACTTTATTATCGGTAATTACAGCCGCAAAACCTAAAATTGCTAACTACGCATTTACTACATTGGTACCACAGTTGGGAATGGTAGAATATAGAGATGATAAAAGTTTTTGCATAGCAGATTTACCCGGTATTATTGAAGGTGCAGCAGAAGGTAAAGGGCTTGGACATAGGTTTCTTCGCCATATTGAACGTAACTCTTGCTTATTATTTTTAATACCAGCCGATAGCGCTGACCATAAAAAAGAATTCGCTGTTTTGCTAAATGAACTTGAGGAGTACAATCCAGAGATGTTAGAAAAAGATTTCATTATTGCTGTAAGTAAAAGCGATATGTTGGATGATGAATTAAAAGAAGCAATTAGTAAAGAGTTGCCAGAAAATATCCCACACTATTTCATCTCATCCATAACCAATAAAGGGCTTACAGAATTAAAAGATGCTCTTTGGGATACGTTGAACAACCCAGTAAAATAATTTACTTCAGTTGTAACCTTTTTTGTTGTGTAGCGTTCCTTCTTCAATCAACAAAAAAAATCATGAAAAAAATAATCACCGCATGTTTTTTATTGTGTAGCGTTGTTTCATTAGACCTCTAACATAAATAAAAAACTATAATTGGTAATTGCAAATAGCAGCGATTAGGTTAAGCCTCAATGCAAACCGCCTTCTTCTGTTCCTGTATTT
>JAYVNQ010000122.1:0-5475 GCA_043758365.1 Chitinophagales bacterium | reverse complement strand
TTACCATGTTTGCTATTGGTAAAACCACAGCAGCAACTATTGCTAGTTATTGCAGTAATAAAATTGTGACTTGTGAGTGGCCTGGCAGCGAACAAATGCTGGAAGCGGTTATTCATTACTTCGAAGAAAATTAGAAAGTTTAATACAAATAGAACAATGCTTAAAAACGATTTACTACTTAGAACATTAAGAGGCGAAGCAACTGAAAGAGTACCAGTGTGGATGATGCGTCAAGCGGGAAGGTTTTTGCCTGAATATAGAGTATTGCGAGAGAAGTATAGCTTCTTTGAACGCTGCCAAACTCCTGAACTGGCTGCTACCATTACATTACAGCCAGTTGATATTGTAGGTGTAGATGCAGCTATTTTATTTTCAGATATTTTAGTAGTGCCACAGGCCATGGGCTTGGAAGTGCAAATGATAGAAAGTAAAGGACCTGTTCTACCAGAACCAATTTTAACTGCGGCAGATTTATCACGTATTCAAGTACCAAATGTTGACGAAACGTTGGGTTATGTTTTTGATGCAATAAAATTGATTAAGCAAGAGTTAAATGGTCGTGTGCCATTGATAGGTTTTGCCGGTGCACCTTGGACGTTGTTGTGTTATATGGTTGAAGGTAAAGGCTCAAAAACTTTTGATAAAGCAAAGCAATTTTGCTACACACAACCAGAATTGGCTCATACGGTTTTGCAAATGATTACCGATACCACTATTGCTTATTTAAAAGGTCAGGCAAAGGCTGGTGCAGATGTGGTGCAGATTTTTGATAGTTGGGGCGGCTTGTTAAGTCCACATGATTTTGAAAATTTATCATTGAAATATATGCGTCAAATTGTAGCAGCCTTAAAAGATGAAGTACTAACCATTGTGTTTGCAAAAGGTGCTTGGCAAAGCTTAGATGCAATGGCAGCAACGGGTGCAGCAGGTTTGGGTATTGATTGGTGTATTAAACCACAAATGGCTCGTCAATTAGCTGGTGAAAATATTACGTTGCAAGGCAATTTCGATCCCGCCAAATTATTAGCCCCAATTCCTGTGATTATCGAAGAAACAAAAGCGATGTTACATGCGTTTGGCAAGGGTAGATATATTGCAAATCTTGGTCATGGTATTTTACCAAATGTACCTGTAGATCATGCAAAAGCGTTTATTGATACGATAAAAAATTGGCAAGGATAATTTTGGTTTAACCACAAGGTGCACGAAGAAAAGAGTCACAAGGTTCACAAAGTTTTCTTTGTGTTCTTTGTGAAAACTTTGTGTCCTTTGTGGTAAAAAAGTAGAAACATGAGCAGTGTATACGATGCCATTATTAGCGGTTCTAAAAATTCCCCTTTAGGGGCTAGGGGCTTGTGGATTGACTATATCCATACGCTTCAAAACCATATTTGCATTGCGTTAGAGCTTGCTGATGGTAAAGCTATGTTTGTTGAAGATGCATGGGAAAGGCCTGAAGGTGGTGGTGGCAAAACGCGGGTAATTGCAAATGGAAATGTGTTTGAAAAAGGTGGTGTAAATACATCAGTAGTGGAAGGTTTGGTAACCGATGCCATGCGTAAGCAACTCAATATTCAGGGACATAAATGGTTTGCGTGTGGTCTAAGTTTGGTAATACATCCGTACAATCCTTTTGTGCCTACGGTGCATTGCAATTACCGCATGTTTGAGTTGTACGATGAGCAGGATAATGTGATAGATAGATGGTTTGGTGGTGGCACAGATTTAACACCTTATTATTTGTTTGAAGAAGATGCGAAGTACTTTCATTTGACCTATAAAACTGTGTGCGATGGTTTTGATAAAAGCTTCTACCCAACCTTTAAAAAAGTGTGTGATGACTATTTCGTAAACACACATCGTGGTACTGAAAGACGCGGTATTGGTGGTATATTTTATGATCACCAAAAACCTTCTGAAACAAAGGATAATAACTTCTGGATGAACTTTGGAAAAGCTTGTGGCAATGCGTTTACAGAGGCTTACATGCCAATTGTTGAGCGTAGAAAACACATGACTTTTACGCCTAAAAACAAGCATTGGCAAGAGATACGAAGAGGCCGATATGTAGAGTTTAATTTGGTGCATGATCGTGGCACTTTGTTCGGTTTAAAAACCAATGGTCGCATCGAAAGTATTTTGATGAGTTTGCCGCCAACTGTGCGTTTTGAGTACAATTATCAGCCAGTTGTTGGTAGCGAAGAAGATAAATTATTGCAAGCTTGTTTGCACCCTAAAGAGTGGATTGGTGAATTTGATATAGACGAAGAAACTTGGGCAAAAAAAGCCAATAGTTGTTAGGCTATTTTGGTGACGAGGAGTAGTTTTTCAATGAAACTTCGTTGCGTCGCACACTGCAACTTTTAGCTCTTTTCTCAACAAAAAAACTTTGGCTAAAGCCAACCAACAATAATCAATTAACCCAAGGCTTAAGCCTTGGGTTAAAGCAAGAAATAAAATGGCTTTAGCCAAAGAAAAGGCTTTGCAGAATTTAGAAAAAACTAAAATCAACCGATTATGATTTTACAACGCAGAAATAGAATATTAAGACAATCATCTGTCATACGCAGCCTTGTAGCCGAAACCATTTTAACACCTAACGATTTTATTGTGCCTCTATTTATTGTAGAAGGCGACAATGTTATGGAAGAAATCGTTTCAATGCCTAGCTATTATCGCTATTCTTTAGATAACACTGTGAAAGAAGTAAAACACTTATGGTCATTGGGTTTGAAGTGTGTATTGCTATTTGTAAAGTGTAAGGACGAGCTTAAAAATCAATATGGTACAGAAGCGTTAAACCCAAATGGGTTGATGCAACGTAGTATTAAAGCGATTAAAGAGGCTGTACCTGAAATGGTGGTGATGACAGATGTGGCTTTAGATCCATTTAGTTCTGATGGGCATGATGGTGTAGTAAAACATGGCGAAATTATAAATGATATTACTGTAGAGATTTTAGCAAAAATGAGTGTAAGCCATGCACAAGCTGGGGCAGATTTTGTTGCGCCAAGCGATATGATGGATGGCAGAATTGCAGCGATACGTTTGGCTTTAGAAGAAAATAATTTTACCAAAACTGGCATCATGGCTTACAGTGCCAAATATGCTTCTTGCTTTTATGGACCGTTTAGAGATGCGTTAGATTCAGCACCGGGTTTTGGTGATAAGAAAACTTATCAAATGGATTATTGTAACAGAACAGAAGCCGTGAAAGAAGCTATTATGGATGTTGAAGAAGGTGCTGATATTATAATGGTAAAACCAGCATTGAGCTATTTAGATATTATTCGTGAAGTGAAGAATGCAGTGGATTTACCAGTTAGTGCTTACAATATTAGTGGTGAATACGCCATGATAAAAGCCGCTGCAAAAATGGGCTGGATAGATGAAAATAAGGCCATCTTAGAAACCTTAACATCTATTAAAAGAGCTGGTGCAGATATGATTGCTACTTACTTTGCTAAGGATGTGGTGAAGTTGATAAGTTAGCCACAAAGACAGTAAGGCAGTAAGAAGCACTAAGTTTATTTGTGTTACTTTATGTCTTTGAGTCTTAGTGGCAAAGATGCTGAATAAAGTATCTAACCAGTTGCAGTGTCTGCCTGAGGGGGAACGAAGACAAATAGAATTGCAAAAACAGATAAACAAAAGACTATGTACGCATCTAGTAAAACATTATTCGAGAGGGCACAATTAAGTATTCCTGGTGGGGTTAATTCTCCAGTGAGGGCTTTTAAAAGTGTAGGCGGTACGCCATTGTTTATAAAACATGCTAAGGGCGCTTACTTATACGATGTAGATGACAATAAATACATAGATTATATCGCCAGCTGGGGGCCAATGATTTTAGGCCATGCTTACGAGCCTGTGGTAAAAGCAATACAAGAACAAGCGGTCTATTCAACCTCATATGGTGCGCCAACTGAGTTAGAAATTAAGATGGCCGAGTTGATAAAAAGCATGACACCAAACGTAGATTTAATTCGCATGGTAAGCAGTGGTACCGAGGCTTGCATGAGTGCGTTGCGTGTGGCTCGTGGTTATACTGGCAAAAATAAGTTTATCAAATTTGAAGGTTGCTATCATGGTCATGCGGATAGCTTTTTGGTAAAAGCAGGTAGTGGTATGGCTACGCTGAATATTCAAACTGTACCTGGTATTACCGCCGGTGTTGCTAATGATACGTTGACTTGTGCTTATAATGATTTAGAAGCAGTGAAAGTCTTGGTAGCAAATAATCCTAACGAAATTGCTGCCATCATTGTAGAACCAGTTGCTGGTAATATGGGTTGCATTTTACCTGTAGATGGTTTCCTCGAAGGCTTACGTAAAATATGTGATGATAACAATATTGTGTTGATTTTTGATGAAGTAATGACAGGCTTTAGACTAGCCCGTGGTGGTGTGCAAGAGAAGTTAAAAGTAGATGCTGATTTGGTGACGTATGGTAAGGTAATTGGTGCTGGTTTGCCTGTGGGTGCATTTGGTGGTAAGCGTCACATTATGGAAGTGGTAGCGCCATTGGGCAATGTGTACCAAGCAGGTACTTTAAGCGGTAATCCTATTGCCATGATTGCAGGTTATACTTTGTTATCCATTTTAAACAATCAACCAGAAATATTGGATAAATTAGATGCTAAAACATTGTACCTAAAACAAGGTTTGGACAACGTTTTAAAAGCATCAGGAACGCCTTATGTTATCAATCATTTGGGTTCTATGTTAAGCATCCATTTTAGCGATAAACCTGTAACTGATTTTGCTGCTGCTGCTGCTGCTAATAACGAGTTATTTAAACATTTTTTTCACGCCATGTTACGCCGTGGTGTGTATTTGCCACCTAGTGCTTTTGAAAGCTGGTTTTTAAATAATGCACTGAGTTACGCAGATTTGGATACAACTATCAAAGTTGTTGAAGAAAGCCTGAGAGAGATTTTGTAAACCATTACTAGCTAAGAGTAACTGATTTCGGTTCGTATATTTCATTGTAGAAAAATAATGGCAACTTGATTAATGGGTAAAAGCAATATGATGCTCTTGCGCCCATATTGGGTAAGTATTTAATGCCTTTTGTGGTGCATAGTATACCAACCATAACCATCACGCCTTTCCCTTTCTACTTCTGCCAGGCTATATACAACTTTACTATCTCTGTTACAAAATAATGGCTTGTGAGTTTGTAGCTCATAGTAGCGTGCCCAAATGGGTGGTGCTGTAGAATCTATCACAACAACTCTATCAATAGTGGAAATTTTATATGGTGTTTTTAGGATGGGTGCAGGTATTATTTTTACCCGTGTATTTGCAATAGCCGATGCCTTAAACCATTCTATTGCATTTTGTACCGCTCCTATCACTGCTACACTCGGATTTTTAATACTCATTAACAGTAGCACTATATCTACACTCTCGCCATTACAAATACTTGGTGGTTCAAACTTTCTAGCCCAAGCAGGCTGTAAGCTTACCTCG
>JAYVNQ010000121.1:0-16166 GCA_043758365.1 Chitinophagales bacterium | reverse complement strand
CTAATTTATCAACGTGGTAGCGAATTGTATCGAAGTATTTACCCTTAACATCATCACAATAAGCTACTGCTTTTGCTCTAGTATCAGTAAGGTTATTAGCTACTTTTCTAGCTTCAACCATTTCATTTACTTGCTCATAAACCATGTTAATGTGTTCGCTTACTTCATTTAAAATAGCCAATTGGCTACGGTAAGTGGTTTCAGGTACACCAACCGCTTTTAGGCTTTCAATATTACCAGCTAATTGTGTTAAGTATTTTACAGCCGCAGGAATAATGTGGTTAATAGCTAAATCGCCCATTACTCTAGCTTCTATCTGTACTTTTTTCAAGTATTTTTCAAGCTCTATTTCATGCCTAGCTTCTAATTCGCTGTGGGTATAAATATTGTTACTTGCAAATAATTTTTTAGCCTTATCCGTAACCAGCGCATCCAAAGCAACTGGTGTAGTTTTTAAGTTTGGAAGGCCACGTTTTTCTGCTTCAATATGCCATTCTTCGCTATAACCATCACCTTCAAACAATACTTTTTTGCTTTCAACAATGTACCGTTGAATGGTTTGCATTATAGCAATTTCTTTCTTTTCACCTTTCTCAATTATGCTATCAACATCTTTCTTAAATGTTTTTAATGTTTCGGCAATAATGGTGTTTAAGACAATCATTGGGTTAGCACAATTGGCAGTAGAACCAACAGCACGAAACTCGAATTTATTACCCGTAAACGCAAATGGTGAGGTACGGTTTCTATCAGTATTATCTAACAACAATTCTGGTATGCTGCGGTGAAGGTCTAATTTCAAAATAGCTTCATCTTGTTCATCAAATTTATCACCAACACGGCTTTCTACCTCTTCTAAAACTTTAAACAAATATTGACCAACAAATACAGAAATAATAGCTGGTGGGGCTTCGTTGGCACCCAAACGGTGGTCGTTTGGTGCAGAAGCAATAGAGGCTCTTAATACATCGGCATAATCGTGTACTGCTTTAATGGTATTAACAAAAAATGTTAAGAACATTAAGTTAGTTTTTGGCGTTTTCCCCGGGGCTAATAAATTAACGCCGGTGTTTGTTGCCAAGCTCCAGTTATTGTGTTTACCGCTACCGTTAATGCCAGCAAATGGCTTTTCGTGCAACAACACTTTTAGTTTGTGACGTTTAGCTACACGGGTCATCACATCCATTAACAAGGTATTGTGATCGACCGCTAAATTAATTTCTTCAAATATTGGTGCACACTCAAATTGAGCTGGTGCCACCTCGTTGTGGCGGGTACGTAAAGGAATACCCAATTTGTAAGATTCGTTTTCGTAATCTCTCATAAAGGCATATACCCTTTCTGGAATAGTACCGAAATAATGGTCTTCTAATTGTTGGCCTTTTGCAGGGGCAGCGCCAAATACTGTACGGCCACTTTGCACTAAATCAGGACGGGCATTTGCTAAGGCTTCATCAATTACAAAATATTCCTGTTCCCAGCCCAATGTGCCAGTTACTTTATCTACATTTTTATCAAAATAATTACAAACATCAACAGCCGATTTATTTAAGGCCTCTAATGCTTTTAATAATGGTGCTTTATAATCTAGAGATTCGCCAGTGTATGAAACGAAAATGGTAGGAATACACAATGTTTTACCAAAACCAATTTCTATAATAAATGCTGGTGATGAGGGATCCCAAGCGGTATAACCTCGAGCTTCAAAAGTTGAACGGATGCCTCCATTGGGAAACGAAGACGCATCTGGCTCTTGCTGAACCAAAGCTGCACCATCAAATTCTTCAATAGCAGTGCCATCGCTTTTTAAAGTAAAAAAGCTATCATGCTTTTCGGCAGTAGTACCTGTTAATGGTTGAAACCAGTGTGTAAAGTGTGTTACACCTTTACTTTGTGCCCAGGCTCTTAAACCGTTAGCAATTTGACCAGCGTTTGCTCTGTCAATTTTTTTACCGCCTTTAATACTGCCAACAAGGCTTTTGTAAGCGTCATCGCTCAAGTATTCACGGGCTGTTTTAATGGTAAAGACACTCTCGCCAAATATGGCGGTGATTTTGGACGATTTAGCACCTACTGCTTCAACTTCGTCAGTTAGTTTGGTAATTGCCTCAAATCTTAATGACATGGTACTTTTAATTTTTTTATTTTAAATGATAATCCACCAAAATAACTATTTTTTTTGTTTTTATCCAAAAAAATAGGCATCTAAATAATAAATTGCAAAAAATTGTTTGCTTATGACGAAAATTATATACTCATTTTATTTTAATTTAAAACATTATTATTTTATAGCATTTATTAGATATAAGCAAAAATTTATCTGTTAACTATTTTGGTGTTTGGCTTTGATAATATTGATAATACTATTTATTAAAATATATGTAATAATTTATTAATGTAATAAAATTTAATAAAATAGCCCCTTATATATTATTTATAAATGGCACTTAATAACTCTTTTTAGCCTTAAATGATTGATTAGTAATAACATAATACTTTATATTTTACCGTTTAAATAATACTAATGTGAGTTGTTATAATTTTTACAAATATATAATAAAATAAAAAATATAATAAAATATTTTTTATTTTGCTTTTTTTAACTTTATTTTATCGAAAATTATAAATAGTTGAATTTTATTTAAGGTAATTGGGGTTTTATAAAATTTTCTCTTTTTGATAAGATTTCAAATGTTTGCTTTTTTATTTTTTTGCTGTTATTTTTTTGCTGTTATTTTTTGCTGATTTTAGAGTTGAATGTTACAATTTATAAATAGTTCAAAAAGAGGTAATTAAGAATATTGATAAAACGATTCATTGCTGTATGTTATAGGGTGGTAAAACACTTAAAATTTTTATTAACCAACAGAAATCGTTTTTTAGTCAACCAAAAAAATAAGCAACCAACTGACTTTAAAGCATTTCGGTACAAAAAACAAAACCGCTATGTTCAAAAAAACACTTCTTTCTGCTTTTGCAATGGCTTCGCTATTAGCATCGTCTGCTCAAGATTCAACCAAAAAATCAACAACCACTATTTCTGGCTCGGTTGACGCGTATTACCGTTACGATTTTAATGATGGTAAGAATACTACTAACAACCTTACCAGTTTTACTAATTCAAAAAACTCGTTTGAATTAGGTATGGCAACCATTCGTGTTGATCACAGCATTGGTAAAGTAACTGCTACTGCTGATTTGGGTTTTGGCAGAAGGGCACAAGAGTTTTCGTATTTAGATGGTGGTTCATTAGCATCTGTAAAGCAATTGTACATTACCTACGCACCAAGTAGCAAAGTAAAATTTACCATGGGTAAATTTGCTACACACGTTGGCTGGGAATTGCTAGATGCCGTTGCCAATAGGAATTATAGCATGAGTTATGGTTTCTCTTTTGGCCCGTTCTTTCATACTGGTTTAAAAGCTGATATTTCTTTAGGTGGCAAAAGTGCCTTCATGGTTGGTGTTATTAACCCAACTGATTATTCTACTACAACATCTGGTGGCAAAATGGCAATTGCACAGTTTAGTACTGGTAGCAAAAACGATAAGTTAAAAATGTATTTGAATTATATAGGCGGAACTAATGATCCAGCTAATGGCGGGTACAAAAAACTTAGCCAATTTGATTTGGTTTTAAATGGTGTGTTAAGCAGCAAATTTGGTATTAACTACGATGGCACTATTGTGAATAGAGATGGCCAAGTTTGGACAAGCAATGCAGTATATCTTAATTACGACCCAATAAGCTCTTTTGGTTTAACGCTACGTGGGGAGTATTTTGATGACACAAAAAAAGCATTAGGTATAAACACAAGTCTTTTTGTACCTACATTATCTGCTAATATTAAAATAGACAACCTAACTATCATTCCAGAAGTTCGTTTGGACAATGCAAAAGATGACTTTTTGTTTAGCAAAAGTTCTGGTGCAGCTACAAAAAGTGCTGGTAGTTTCATAATAGCAGCTACCTATAAATTCTAAATAAAAGAGGTTTTATATCTAGAGAATAAAGCTAATATTTTTTTTCATAATTTAAATCCCCTACTACATGTTTTCAACAACTTTAGCCTCTTTAAGAGGATTGGGAAAAAAGAAAGTAATTTCTAGCCCAGTTTTGCACCTTACCCAAGCCCAAAAAATACGTTATGGCTTAACGTTTTTTGCTGGTAAAATGCTTGGCGTGTTGATTATTTTAGCTGCCATGAAAGTGTTGCCTGGTTTAATGGCTACACCAGCTATTGCAGCCGAAACCTACACACCACACGAAACTATGTTAATGAACACTGCTAACACCATTTGGACTTTGGTAGCTGCATTTTTAGTGTTTGGTATGCAAGCTGGTTTTGTAATGTTAGAAGCTGGTTTTGCTCGCCAAAGAGAAACAGTCAACGTATTAATGGAGTGTATTTTTGATACTTGCCTTTGTGGTTTATTGTTTTGGGCAGTTGGTTATGCGTTTATGTTCAGTGAGGGCAATGCTTATATTGGGTATCATTGGTTTTTCTTAGAAGGTGCACCTGAAACGTATTTAACAACTGGTATTCCTGTAATTGCACACTGGATATTTCAATATGCCTTTGCAGATACATGTTCTACTATTGTTTCTGGTGCTATGATTGGCCGTACAAGTTTCCGTGGCGATATTTTATATTCAATTGGTATCACTGGTTTTATTTATCCAATTATAGGGCATTGGGCTTGGGGCCCTGGTGGTTTCTTGGCTGTTTATGGGTTCTGGGATTTCGCAGGTTCTACCGTAGTGCACACAATTGGCGGTATGGCATCTTTAGCTGGTGCTATTGTACTTGGTCCACGTATTGGTCGTGTGTTTAAGCGAGATGGTGGGGGTATGCCGCCAGCACATAACCTTACTTTAGGTGCGGTTGGTGCATTTATATTATGGTTTGGTTGGTATGGCTTTAACCCTGGTAGTACGTTATCTGCTGTTGATATGCAGGGGATTGGTCGTGTTGCCACTAACACTACTTTGGCAGCCTGTGCGGGTGGGCTTATTGCTATGTATTTGGCTTTATGGTTTGGTGCTACCAAAGGCAAGTTCGATCTTGGCTTTACTGTAAATGGTCTTTTAGGTGGCTTAGTTGCCATTACATGCCCCTGCTATTGGGTATCTACATTTGGTGCAGTTTGCATTGGAGGGTTAGCAGGTTTGGTAGTATATCTTGTAACTAATTTATTGGAGTATTTGCGCATTGATGATCCAATTGGTGCTGTGCCTGTGCATGGTGCGGCTGGAATATTTGGCACATGGTCTTTAGGCTTGTTTGCTTGTGGCAAATATGGTGTTACTAGCCCTACTGGTGCAGATAATTCAGCACCGTTAAAAGGTTTGTTTTATGGTGGTGGTAGCGATTTATTAACTAAACAAGTTGTAGGCAATCTTACTATTGCTGTTGGCACATTTGTAATTGCTTTTGTAATGATGTGGGTTATAAATAAATTACCAAATCCATGGAAATTACGTGTTGAGGCTGAAGGTGAAACTTTAGGTCTTGATGTGTTTGAGCATGGTACAGAAGCTTATTCAGCTTAATCTAAGTTTAGATTTAAATATCTATCAAGGCATCCTGCAATTTGCAGGATGTCTTTTTGTTAAAATATTGTTAAAGCTATAATATTTTTATTTTTTTATAATATGATGACAAACCACACAAAAGCGTCTTTGAAAAGACTAAAGCATGTTATTTCAATAGCGGCATTTTAAAAAAAATAGTTGCGAAAGCTAATTTCTTATTTCTAGGATAATTGTTTAAAAATAAGTAAACATACTTTTTTAAAACTATGTTTTACGTCTAATGTAAGTCATGCTTTTGCAAGTATTTTATGTTTAATAATGTAGTTCCTTTATATTCTAATAGAAAGAAATTAACATAAAATTTAAAAACAAAAATCATGAGCACTTTACAAATCATTGCATCATTCGTAGTTTTAGTAGCTTTTATAGTAGTTCCAGCTTTTAAACAAAGCCACCCTAAAGCTTAATTAACATATTTTCTTAAATAAAAAGCGGCTCGAAACATTGTTTCGAGCCGCTTTTTATTTAAGTTTACCTATCTGTTATGAATAAGCAACAAAACTTGGCAAAAAAAATAACTTCATCATTATTTGAACCGTTAAGGGCTTTTTTTAAAGACAGTAGAAGCATTGGTATCCTTCTTATTTGCTCTACAATTATCTCTTTATTACTTGCAAATTGGTCGGTTACATCAATAAGTTACACTAGTTTTTGGCTAAAAGAGATTAATACAAGCATTTCTTTTTTGCACTTGCCCGAAAATAATCTGCTGTTCGTGAATGATGTATTGATGACTTTTTTCTTTTTCTTGGTTGGAATGGAGATTAAAAGAGAGCTGACCATTGGTGAGTTGGCTTCTATAAAAAAATCAATGTTGCCAGTTGTAGCAGCTTTGGGTGGTATGCTTTTTCCTGCTGCAATATTTGCAATAATAAATCATGGTACTCCTTTTCAACGTGGCTGGGGAATTCCTATGGCAACCGATATTGCGTTTTCGTTAGGTATTTTATCGTTGTTGGGTAAAAAAGTGCCTGTTCAATTAAAAATATTCTTAACTGCACTGGCCATTATTGACGATTTGGGCGCAGTAATTACTATTGCCGTTTTTTATTCAAGCCAAATAAAAATATTGTATTTGTTAGCGGCAGCAAGCTTAGCAATAATTGTTGTGGTACTAAACAAACTGAAGGTTAATAAACTGGTATTTTATATTATTCCGGGTATTTTGTTGTGGTATTGTATGTTCAATTCTGGTATTCATGCAACGGTGGCTGGGGTAATTTTAGCTTTTTGTATGCCCTTGAATCTATTGGTAAAGTTGGAGCATAAATTATTTTACCCTGTAAATTTTTTAATAATGCCATTGTTTGCTTTTGCAAATACTGCTATCATTTTACCAATCGAAATGGGTTTTGTTTTTACATCTACTATTAGTTTTGGCATTATTGCTGGCTTGGTTATTGGCAAGCCTTTGGGAATATTTTTATTTTCGTTTGGGGCTACAAAACTAAAAATAACAAGTTTACCATCTAATACAAGTTGGAAACAATTGTTGGGTGTGGGAATGCTCAGTGGTATTGGGTTTACAATGAGCATTTTTACGGCTGCACTATCTTATAGTTTAGATAGTATGCAGATTATATCTAAAGTAGCAATCATTATTGCTTCAGCTGTTTCGGGTGTTATTGGATTTTTATATCTATACAAAGCAAAAATTAGCCCATAAGGTTACAAACTCATCATTTCTTTAAACTTTACCGTTTGGCGGCGACTGACTTCAATTTTTTCACCACCTTTTAAATCTACCAAAAGGCCACCATTGAAATATGGTTCTATTTTTTCAATCCATCTAAGGTTTACAATGTGCTTTCTATTGGCACGGAAAAACATGCGTTCGTCAAGTCGTTCTTCTAATGCATTTAAAGATTTTAAAATAAGAGGTTTATTGGTACCAAAGAAAATTTTTGCGTAGTTGCCAACGCTTTCAAACAAACGTATTTCGCCCAATTTCACAAACCAACAACGTTCGCCGTCTTTTACAAAAACTTGGTCATGCTCGTTTAATGTACCACGGTTAAAGCCCGTTTGGCCTTCTGCTTTTTCACGGCTAAGTTCATCGTGTAGTTTGTTGATAGAATCGCTCAAACGTTTTGGCTCTATGGGTTTCAAGAGATAATCTAACGCATTTACCTCAAATGCTTTAATGGCATATTCATCATAAGCGGTTGTGAAAATTACCTTGGGTGCCTTATCAAGTTCAGCCAGTAAATCGAACCCAGTTTTGCCTGGCATTTGGATATCCAAGAAAATCAATTCTGGGTTGTGCAGTTCTATTTTTTCAAGCCCTTCATCCACATTAGTTGCTTCATCAACTACTTCTATATCGCCATGGTCTTGTAGCATTTTTTTAAGTTCATTACGAGCCAATCTTTCATCATCAATAATAATTGCGGTAATAGCCATGTTGTATTTCGTTTTGTTTTTACCATAAATCAATTATGGTAAATCATAGTAAATCAATTTTACAGCAGTTTATATTGGTATAGAAACTTTGGCTTGCACCAAGTTATTTCCAATATCCTTCAATTCAAAAGTAGCTTGTTTTCCGTATAAAAGTTTTAGGCGGTTTTTAGTGCTGGCAATGCCAAAACCATCAGTATTATAATCACCATTTAAGTCACCAGTATTTTGAACTGCTAGTTCATGGAATTTATCGGAAAAAGTAGAGGTTACTTTTACCACACCACCTGCTTTTGTTTTGGCAATACCATGTTTAATGGCATTTTCCACAAGGGTTTGTAGCATCATTGGTGGCACGGGTTGGTCGAGGGTATTTTCGTTAATGTTGTACTCAATTTTCAACCTATCTTCAAAGCGAATATGCTCTAAAGCCAAGTAATCTTTTACAATACTTAATTCACGTTCCATTGGTGCAGTTTCTACTTTTTCTACCTGCATACTGCTACGCAAAATATTACTTAATTCGGTAATGGCCGTTCTTGCACGTTCAGGGTTTTCATCTACCAAAGCCCTAATACTGTTTAAAGCATTAAATATAAAATGAGGATTAATGTGAGATTTAATGGTACGTAATTCCAAATCTTTAACAGTACTCTCTAGCCTTATTTTATCAATTTCAGCAGTAGTATTTATTTGGATATAATGCCACAAATAATAAAAGCTAGTCCATGCAAATATGATGGGTGTGTCAGATAATAAATTGTACAACGACCGTTGCTGAACAGATACTTTTTTTAATGGATTGTACAGTTGCAACCACTCAACAAAGGCACTATTGGTAATGCTGTACAAATAAGCTGTGCCAACTACAACGGCAAGCAATAGCCACCATTTCTTTTTTTCAAAAGGTGGTCTCAGTTTTAGGTTTAAAATCAATGTACGGAGTAAATGGGTAAATAAAAACCCCAATGTAATGCCAACAGCTAAACGGTTGTACCTGAAGTTTGCAAGGTTATGGTCAGTAGTAAAGGAGTATAATAGTGTAGAAACGCCATAGAATAGCCAACCTCCAATTTGGCAAGTCCAATATAATAGCGTTTTATTCCCCATGTTCAAACAAATGTATCCTTCTTATAAAATTATAAAACATTAAAAATTATTAAAGGCAAATTTGGTTGCTATTTAGTGCTAAACTTGTTTATAGATGAACTATCTTTCTGTAAAAATGTTTCAATTTCTAATCGACAGCATCTTACTATCAAAACACTATTTTTACACAAATTAAACTTGCATGGAAATTGTACCCGGCACTTTACTAAAAGATATTAATTCACCCTACGATCTTAAAAAACTAGGTAGAGAACAATTGCATCAAATTTGCGATGAGCTTCGCCAATACATTATTGATGTAGTAAGTGTACATGGTGGGCATTTTGCTGCAAGCCTTGGTGTGGTTGAGTTATCGGTTGCGCTGCATTATGTTTACAATACTCCTTACGATCAATTGGTGTGGGATGTTGGTCACCAAGCGTATGGACATAAAATATTAACAGGTCGCAGGGATAATTTTCCTACAAACAGAAAATATGGTGGCCTAAGCGGCTTTCCTAAACGTACTGAAAGCGAGTATGATACATTTGGTGTTGGACATTCGTCAACTTCTATTTCGGCAGCTTTGGGTATGGCAATGGCGGCAAAATATAAAGGCGAAAATAGAAAAAGTGTTGCTATAATTGGTGATGGAAGCATGACTGCTGGAATGGCTTTTGAAGCCATGAACCATGCTGGGGTTGCGGATAGTGATGTGCTAATTATTTTGAATGATAACTGCATGAGCATTGACCCGAATGTTGGTGCTTTAAAAGAATATTTAACTGATATTACCACAAGCCCAACTTACAATAAACTAAAAGATGATGTTTGGAAAATAATGGGTAAACTGCCTGTTGGCAAGGGTTTTAGCCGAACAATGGCTCATAAACTAACCGAAGGTGTTAAAGGAATGGTTAGTAGTAGTAGCAATTTATTTGAAGCATTAAAGCTGCGTTATTTTGGCCCAATTGATGGACATAATATTACCAAATTGGTAGATACTTTACGAGATTTAAAAGAAATTCCTGGCCCTAAAATTTTACATATTGTTACTGTTAAAGGCAAAGGCTATGCTTTAGCTGAACAAGACCAAACTAAGTGGCATGCACCTGGGTTGTTTGATAAGGTTTCTGGCGAAATTGTAAAGAAAACCTACAACGTTCCTCAGCCACCAAAATATCAAGATGTATTTGGGCATACCATTATTGAGCTCGCAGAGATGAACGATAAAATAATAGGCGTAACGCCAGCCATGCCAAGTGGATCATCACTAAAGTTTATGATGGAAAAAATGCCGCATCGTGCTTTTGATGTAGGCATTTGCGAACAACATGCCGTTACGTTAAGTGCGGGTTTAGCAACACAGGGTTTACGAGTATTCTGCAATATTTACTCATCATTTATGCAACGTAGCTTCGACCAGGTGGTGCATGATGTGGCTATTCAAAAATTACCAGTTGTGCTGTGTTTAGATAGGGCAGGTTTGGTAGGCGAAGATGGTCCGACACATCATGGTTGCTATGACATAGCTTATTTTCGTTGTATCCCTAACATGATAATTTCTGCACCAATGAATGAGCAGGAATTGCGAAATTTAATGTACACTGCACAATTAGAAACCACGAAATATCCTTTCGTTATCCGCTACCCAAGAGGCGAAGGTGTAATGCCAGAATGGAAAACTAAATTTGAAGAAATACAGATTGGTAAGGGTAGAAAACTGAAAGATGGGAAAGACGTGGCAATTTTATCAATTGGACATCCTGGAAATTTTGTGCAAACTGCTATGCGAGAGTTAAGAACTGAAGGTATCAACCCAGCACATTATGATATGCGTTTTGTAAAGCCAATTGACGAAGAAATGCTGCATGAAGTATGTGCCAATTACCATAAAGTAATTACTATAGAAGACGGAACAATTATTGGTGGTTTTGGTAGCGCTGTATTAGAGTTTATGGCAAAGTATAACTATCAAGCCTCTGTGAAAATGTTAGGTATTCCTGATAGGTTGGTAGAACATGGTACGTTAAAGGAATTGCACAAAGAGTGTGAATATGATGTAAATAGTATCGTAAATACAGTAAAATCTTTTGTAGATATAATTGCGTATTCTAATGTAACTGTAAATTAATAGAAAATAAATCACTTGATTTATCTAAATACAAAATCAATTTCATGTACAAGCATTTATTGCTTTTGTTCAATTGAAAAGGCAAGTCATTAAAAGAAAATTAAAATAATTCATTTTATACGTCTAATTACCTCATTCAATTAATCTGTTGCAGCACATACTACTTTGAATTTGTCAACACTATGTTAAATTGCCGTTTTTATAAATTTTCTTCTTAACCAAAAAATGAGATTATGCGAAAAATCTGCACATCATTACTGTGCTTTCTACTAGCTGTAACACAGTTATTAGCCCAAAACAAAACCGTTACTGGAAAAGTTGTTGATGAGAAACAAGGTCCTGTAGCAAATGCTTCGGTGCTTATTAAAGGTTCTGCAAAAGGTGTAACTACAATGCAAGATGGGAGCTTTACACTTTCTGTGCCTGCAACAGCGAAAACATTGGTTATTTCATCCGTAAACTTTACTACAGTAGAAGTTGCTATTAAAAGTACTCTAATTAATGTTACTCTCCAGTCTAGTACCTCTAGTTTAGAGGAAGTCGTAGTAGTTGGTTATGGTACACAAAAAAGAAGTCAAGTTACAGCTGCTGTAACTAACATTAGCGGTGCAAAATTGGAGAATAAGCCTTTTGCTGCTTTAGATCAAATGTTACAAGGTGCAGCTCCGGGTTTGCAAGCTACATCTGCTACAGGTCAGCCTGGTGCAGTTACTGCTGTAAGAATACGTGGTGTTGGTTCTTTTTCTTATAGTGGGTCTTCTCCACTTTACGTAATTGATGGGGTGCAAATAAATAGCGGCGATTTATCTAATGGTAATGGTGGTGGCTTTAGTATAAACCCAAGTACAAATGTGTTAGCAACTTTAAATGCAAATGATATAGAAAGCCTTACGGTGTTAAAAGATGCGTCTGCAACATCTATTTATGGTTCACGTGGTGCAAACGGTGTAATTTTAATTACTACAAAAAGTGGTAAAGCTGGAAAAACGCAATTTAGGTTTGATACTGAAATTGGTACAAATACTGTTATTCTACCACCAGATGCAGGTAAACCATTGCGTTCTGATGATTGGTTTAATTTATTACGTGAAGGTTTAACTAATAATGGTTCTAGTGCAGTGGCAATTACAACAACATTGAATAATTATGGTTATGGAAGTGGTGTTGATATTGACTGGTTTGATTTAGTTACCAAAAAGGGGTCACAAAATCAGTTTAACTTGTCAGCTAGTGGCGGTGATGCTAAAACAAAATTTTTCTTGAGTGGGGGTTATTTTAAGCAAGATGGTACAACACTAGCTTCTGGATTAACTAGGTTAAGCGGCAAATTAAAAGTAACCCATAATGTAAGTAATAAAATTTCATTTACAACAGATATTACCTTAGGTAACGTTATCCAAAATTCCGTTTTAGCATCTGATGGTCCCGGCGGCGGCGGCGGTTATTTTGGTAATCCTGCTTATGTAGCTATGGTATTAAGACCAACACAAAATCCTTTCAATCCAGATGGTTCGTATAATATTAGCTCGAACAATTTTGGGTTTCCTGCGCATTATAACCCATTATATGTAGCAGCCAACGATAAGCGTGGGCTAAAGGCATTTAGTGGTTTTGCAAATCAAACTGCAGAATACAAAATAGTAAAGAACTTAAAGTTTACTAGTAAATTAGGATTACAATATAATATTAATGAGGAATACCAATATAACAATCCATTCCATGGCGATGCTTCTGGTTCATCTGGCGAGGGCGTTTCTATATATAATAGAAACTTCTTGTACGATTGGACTAACCAGTTTGACTATCACTTTGATATCATTGCTTCAAAGAAGTTTGGTGTTGATTTAAAAGTAGGTTATGAGTCAATAAAAAGTACCCGTTATCAACAAATTGGAGATGTAACGGGGTTCCCTCCTAAAGTTGATTTATATTATTCAACAAATGGTGCTACATCAACTAATGGTAAAGCCACTGCCTCCGATTATGCTTTCCAAGGCTATTTTTCTTCGGCTAACTTTAGTTATCAAGATAAATACAATCTAAGTGCTAGTTTTAGACGAGATGGCTCATCAAGATTTGGTGTTAATAATCCTTATGGTAATTTCTGGTCGGTAGGTGCAAGCTGGAGTATTACGAATGAAGATTGGTTCAAGTTTAAACCAATTTCAAACTTAAAAGTACGCTCCAGTTATGGTACTACAGGTAATGCAGAAATTGGTAACTATACTTGGCGTCCTACGTTTGGTTACGGGGCTAATTATAATGGGGTTGCTGGTGGTACATTCAATAATATTGGCAACGTCGACTTGACTTGGGAAAAAAATAAACAATTTGATATTGGTCTTGAATTAGGATTGTTTAAAAACAGGATCAATTTCACATTAGATTTATACAAAAAAACTACAGAAGCTGCTTTGCTTAGCCAACAAATTTCTAGAACTACAGGTTTTACAGGATTTATAAACAATGTAGGTAGTCTAGAAAATAAAGGCCTAGAGTTATCTGTTAATGTTATCCCTGTTGAAACAAAAAACTTTTCTTGGGCTGTTAATTTTAGCTATACCCATAATGCTAATAAGGTTACAAGCTTACCTTCTGGCGATCAACAAAATGGTAATTATTTCTTAAGAGTTGGTCAAGATTTCTATTCTTTTTATACAAGAGGTTGGGCTGGCGTTAATTCAGATGATGGTACACCTATGTGGTACACTGATAGTACTAGAACAACCACAACTGGTACTTTCGGGGCTGCTAAACAATTTATTGTTGGCAAAAGTGCAACGCCATCATCGTTTGGAACTTTGGGCAATACATTTACATATAAAGGCTTTAGTTTAGGTTTTGATTTTTACTATAATTATGGTAACTGGTTTCAAGAAGCATACTACAGATTCTTTATGGATGGTTTTTCACCAACACGCGGCAAATACAGTTATGTGTTAAACCGTTGGCAGAAAAAAGGCGACGTGACCGATGTTCCTAAATATATATATGGAACAGGTAATAATGCTTATACTGGTTCAGATAGATTATTATTCAAAGGTGATTATATTAGATTACGAAATGTACAGGCTGGTTACCGTTTAACTAACAAAACTACATTAAGTAAAATTGGAATGTCAAGTTTATACTTTTATGTTAGAGGAACTAACTTATGGACTAAAACTTATGCAGATAATTTGCTAAGCGATCCTGAGCAAGGTATTCTTGGTGTAAATAACCAACAAGTATTACCTAGTAAATCTGTAACTGTGGGTCTAAATATTGGATTTTAATTAATTAATAAATAAAAATTATTACATGATACCTAACTATTTTTTTAAGAAAAAATTATTTGCCGTTACCATTGCTATTGTATTAGCAGCGGGTTGCGGAAAAGATTTTACGGATCAAAAACCATATACGGCATCTGTTGTAGCAGACGCGATAAAAAATGAAGCAGATCTAAATACTGCTATTAATGGTATGTACGCTTCATTTAGAGCCACTGATTTTTATGGTAGAACATATGCCGTAAAAGGAGATTTAATGGGTGATGATTGCTTTTTATCTTCTACCAACTCTGGTCGCTATAACAATTTGAACTTGTATACCATGGTTAACACTGATGGTTATGCAAGTGCTATTTGGATTAACAGTTATGCTGCAATAAAAAATGCATCTATAATTATCAATAATGGTTTGCCAATAAGTAATGATAATATAAGCCAATTATATTCAGAAGCTTATGCCGCTAGAGCATTGGTATATTTTGATTTGATAAGAAATTATGCAAAACCATATAGCGATAATCCAGATGCTCCAGGTGTACCTATTGTTACTGTTTTTGATCAATCTTCTAAGCCAGCAAGGTCTACTGTGAAACAAGTATATGCACAGATAATTGCAGATTTAACTAAAGCTGTAAGTCTATCTAAATTTACACAAGGTGATGTGATGACTTTTACATCAACTGGTGGTAAAAGAACAGTTAACTCTTCTTTTATCAGCAAATTTGCTATTAAAGCAATTTTGGCAAGGGTGTACCAAAATATGGGTGATTGGGCTAATGCACAAACAAATGCCTTAGATGTAATAAATAATAGTGGTTTTAGTTTGGTAACCAGTGCTAATGTTTTAAATTATTGGAAGGGTACTGACCCCATTACTACTAAAACTGAAACTTTGTTTGAAGTTACTTCAGATCAAAATAATGCAGTAAGTGACGGTACTTTATCGGCTATTTATGTATCTAAACCAAATGGTGGCAGCTATGGCGACATATTAGCAACAAAAAGTGTTTACGATGCGTTTGCTTCAACCGATGTCCGCAAAGGTCTAATAAGTCCTCAGGTTCGTTCGGGCCAGCTAGGTACTACGTATTATTGTACTAAATACCCACCAAATAATGGTATTGCAGTTGATGATGTAAAAATTTTACGATTATCTGAATGTTATTTAATAGCTGCGGAGGCTTATTACAACCTTGCAGATCCTATCAATGCAAATAAATATCTCAATTTATTTGCTCAAAAGCGTAATCCATCAGTTATTTACGCATCTGTTGGGATACAAATTCTTGAAGATATTTTGCAAGAAAGAAGAAAAGAATTCTTATTTGAAGGGTATAGATTTTGGGATATGTATCGTTTAAAAAGAAGCTTTGTAAAACCCCAAGGTCAGGATGGAACTAATGCAATTACACAAAGTATTACTGTTACCCCAACTACCTTGAATATGATTTTCCCAATTCCTAATGATGAAATTTTGGTTAATCCTAATGTTGCTCAAAATACAGGGTACTAGTAGATAATAAACATTGATTTAAAGACCCAACCAAAAAAATTGGTTGGGTCTTTTATTTGATTTTTAGGTAGTGATTCAAAATGTATGCTGTTTTTTAGGCAGCGTTTCTATGTTGTATATAGGTTTTAATAATTCCATAGTGCATATCATCTTTTTTGGAAA